>QJWF01000191.1 GCA_003235435.1 Nitrosomonadales bacterium | reverse complement strand
ACACTGACGTGGTCGCCATCATAGAAAAGATGAACAAGCAGCGGCGCGATTCCATTAGTCAATATGAAGCGTCGGGACGACACGATTTGGCGGATATCGAGATATTCGAGATGAGCGTGCTTGCTGCTTACATGCCGCAGCAACTCAACGAAGAAGAAATAAAAAAAGCCGTTGAAGAAGCTATAACCGGCACGGGTGCTATTGGCCCTCAAGACATGGGTAAAGTGATGGGGATGTTGAAGCCCAGGTTGACCGGTCGCGCCGACATGGGTAAGGTCTCCGCGCTGATCAAAGCACAACTTTCCAAGTAACCGGAGTTTAACCATACTCGGGTGATATCCCCGTAAACCATTCCCCATCTATTTGATGGGCGCAATGAAAAGGCGGTGCCGGCTTGATTCCAAAAAGTTTCATACAGGACCTGCTCAATCGTCTCGATATAGTGGACGTCGTCGAGCGCTATGTGCCGCTTAAAAAGGCCGGAGCAAATTTCGTCGCGTGCTGTCCTTTCCACAGCGAAAGATCACCCTCGTTTACCGTCAGTCAGACCAAGCAGTTCTACCATTGCTTTGGTTGCGGAGCACACGGTACGGCGATAGGATTTGTCATGGAACATGCCGGGCTTGGCTTTGTGGATGCGATCGAGGAATTGGCTCGTGGAACAGGCCTGGAGGTTCCGCACGAACGCCCAGCTGCAGGCAAGGCCCATCAGGAAAATGCGCCGGATTTGTATGAGGTGATGCAGACTGCCTCGCGCTATTACCGTGAACAACTCAAATTATCCCGGCGAGCGATCGATTATCTCAAAAAGCGAGGTTTGAGCGGCGAGATCGCCGCAAGATTCGGCATCGGCTACGCGCCGGAAGGCTGGCAGAATCTGGCGGCCGCATTTCCGAATTACCTTGACGTCATGCTGAGCGAGACCGGCCTGGTGATCAGAGGAGAAGACGAAAAACGCTACGACAGATTCCGCGATCGAATCATGTTTCCCATTTTCAATACGCGCGGCCAGGTGATTGGTTTCGGCGGGCGCGTAATAGACAAGGGTGAACCCAAGTATCTGAATTCTCCTGAAACGACTCTGTTCGAAAAAGGCCGGGAATTGTATGGTCTTTTCCATGCGCAAAAAGCCATCAGGGAAATAAAAAGGGTGCTGGTAGTGGAAGGCTACATGGATGTGGTTGCGCTGGCGCAACACGGTGTTGAATATGCGGTGGCGACATTGGGAACTGCGACTACTGCTTACCATGTGCAAAAGCTGCTGCGGCTAACCGAGCATATCGTGTTTTGTTTTGACGGTGACAAGGCAGGAAAGCGAGCAGCGTGGCGAGCACTGGAAAATGCCCTGCCACATCTTCAGGACGGCAAGCGGATCAGTTTCATGTTTCTGCCGGCTGAACATGATCCTGACAGCTTTATCCGCGAGCATGGCAAGACCGCATTCGAACAGTTCGTGAAGGATGCCTTGCCATTGTCCTCATACCTGTTGCGCGAAGTCAGTGCGGACCTGGATTTGAGCAGCCAGGAAGGACGCAATCAACTGCTGCAGCGTGCCAAACAGCTGGTTACTGCGATCAATGCTCCTGCAACAGCTTTGTTGTTGCGCAAGGAAGTTGCTGCGCTTTCCGGGGTCAGCCAGGCGGAACTTGAAGCACTGTATGAAATCAAATCTGTAGCGCGTTCGTCACGCCAGAACTTTCAGAAAGCCGGTCGTTCAACACCCTCATCACATAGATTGCTGCTCCAATGCCTTTTGGCCCAACCGGAGTTGGGTGAGCAGATTTCCGCCGAATGGCAGGGCGAAACTGGTTCGGAAGCAGAGGCGGTTAACGCTGTGCTACAGGTATTGCGCGAGTCGGATTTTGCCTTGAACAGTCCGGCGCTGATGCAGTTATTTCAGGGCACTATATACGGGAAAACACTGGCTGCTGCAGAAGCAGATATGCTTAGTTGGGGCGATGATTTTGATGTCGCGGCAGAATTTTCCGGCCTGATGAGCAAGTTTGACGAGGGCCGCCGCCGCCAGCAATTCCAGACGCTTCAGGCAAAGCTGGCTAAGGGTGGTTTGTCCAGTATGACCGATTCGGAACGCGAACAGTACCGACTTTTACTGCAGAGAAGCTAAGCTGCGAGCAAGTTAAGGAAATTTCAGGCGGAATCTGGTATACTCCGCCGCTTTTCGGCGGCCATATTATTGGCGCCTTGGCAATTGGGAATCTGAAAAATGGCAAAGCCTAGAGACAAGAAGAAATCGAGCAAAAAACAAGACGAAGTCGTTGTTCAACCGGTTGTTGACCAGCAACAGGATATCGAGGCACGTCGTACGCGCCTGAAGGCCCTGATAGTACTGGGCAAGGAGCGCGGCTATCTGACTTATGCGGAAATCAACGATCATTTGCCGGATATGCTTGAAGTCGAGCAGATTGAAGGCGTGGTCAGCATGATCAATGAGATGGGTGTGTCGGTATGCGATGTGGCTCCTGATGCCGAAACGCTGATAATGACAGATGCCGCGCCGGCGGCAGCGGATGAAGACGCGGTGGAAGAGGCAGAGGCCGCCCTTTCCACAGTGGACTCTGAATTTGGCCGCACTACAGACCCGGTGCGTATGTATATGCGCGAGATGGGCACGGTCGAATTGCTTACCCGCGAAAAAGAAATCGAGATTGCCAAGCGTATCGAAGAAGGCCTGAAGCACATGATTCAGGCGATCTCCATGTGCCCGGCAACGATAGCCGAAATCCTTTCGCTGGTCGAAAAGATCAGGAACGATCAGATGCGCATAGACGAACTGATCGATGGGTTCGTTGATGTCGAGGATGATACCGGGATGGGCCCGGGGAGCGAAGAAGTGGCAGAACAGGTCGAAGAAGAGGGATCTGGAGAAGAAGAGGATGAGGAAGCCGCCGCCGCGGCTGCAGCGGCAGTCGCAGCCGCGAATCTTGCGCTGCTGAAGGCCAGTGCGCTGGAGCGATTTGACGTGATTGCCGGCTTGTTTACCAAGATTGGCAAGGCTTACGAGAAATATGGTTATCGCAGCAAACAGTACGACAAACTTCAGAACGGTATCTCCGACGAGTTGATGAAATTCCGCTTTTCGGCCAAGCAGGTGGATGCTTTGTGTGACACGATGCGCGGTCTGGTCGAGGAGGTCCGGCGCAGCGAGCGCAGCATTCAGGATATGTGCGTCACCAAGGGCAAGATGCCCCGCCCGTACTTCATCAAATCTTTTCCGGATAACGAAGGCAATCTGCAATGGGTGGTAAGTGAGCTGAAGTCCAAAAAGCCTTACTCTGAAACGTTGGGCCGGTACCAGCACGCAATCGTGGAACAACAGCAGCGCTTGCTGGACCTGCAACAGCGCGTTGGTATCCCGATCCGCGACCTGAAAGAGATCAACCGGCAGATGACCAACGGCGAAGCCAAGGCCCGTCGTGCCAAGCGCGACATGATCGAGGCAAATCTGCGGCTGGTGATATCCATTGCAAAAAAATATACCAATCGCGGCCTGCAATTCCTCGATCTGATCCAGGAAGGAAATATCGGTCTTATGAAGGCTGTCGACAAGTTCGAATATCGCCGGGGCTACAAATTTTCGACATATGCGACATGGTGGATACGCCAGGCTATTACCCGTTCCATTGCTGACCAGGCCCGTACAATCCGTATTCCCGTGCACATGATCGAGACCATCAACAAGATGAATCGCATCTCACGGCAGATCATGCAGGAGACCGGACTGGAGCCGGACGTTGCTACTTTGGTGTCCAAAATGGAGATGCCGGAAGACAAGATCCGCAAGATCTTCAAGATCGCGAAAGAGCCGATCTCGATGGAAACACCCGTGGGCGACGACGATGATTCCCATCTCGGAGATTTCATAGAAGACGCGCATACCACTGTTCCGATCGATGCGGCAATCTACGAGAGTCTTCGCGGAGCCACTTCCGACATTTTGGATAGTTTGACACAGCGCGAGGCAAAGGTGTTGAGGATGCGCTTCGGCATCGAAATGAATACCGACCACACGCTAGAGGAGGTCGGCAAGCAATTCGATGTCACACGTGAACGCATCCGGCAGATCGAGGCCAAAGCCCTGCGCAAGCTGCGCCACCCATCTCGTTCGGAAAAACTCAAGAGTTTTCTCGATAGTGAAGACTAGTTCTTTATGGGTCGTTAGCTCAGTTGGTTAGAGCAGAGGACTCATAATCCTTTGGTCGCTGGTTCGAGTCCAGCACGACCCACCAAAAAACAACGGCTTGCGACAATGCGGGCCGTTTCGATTTTAGTCTGGTATTGAAGGCTGCATAATTAACCTCGTCCGAATCCCTTTAACTTCTATGTGGTTTCAATCCTGAATGCTTTGTTGAACGCGAGTGCATTGCGCCGCAAGGCGCGTCTTGATTCTCTTTCTGCAATCGAGTTTCCTGCAGACCTGCCGGTGGTAAGCAAGCGCGCGGAACTGGCACGTGCGATCGGCGAGCATCAGGTGGTGATCGTGTGCGGTGAGACCGGATCTGGCAAGACCACGCAGTTGCCTAAAATCTGTTTGACGCTGGGCCGGGGTGTGCTTGGCGTCATGGGCCATACCCAGCCGCGCCGGGTAGCGGCGCGTACCGTGGCGTCGCGCATCGCGTTTGAATTGAAAACCGAATTGGGTGGCGCGGTCGGCTACAAGGTACGGTTCAACGACAAGGTGTCTCTCGACACCAGCATCAAGCTGATGACTGACGGAATATTGTTGGCTGAGATTCACAGTGATCCGTCGTTGAAGAATTACGATACGCTCATCATCGACGAGGCGCACGAGCGCAGTTTGAACATCGACTTTTTGCTTGGCTATCTCAAGCGATTGTTGCCTCGCAGGCCCGACCTCAAGCTCATCATTACTTCCGCGACGCTTGATGCCGAGCGCTTCGCGAAACATTTCGGCGCACAGATCGTGGAAGTGTCCGGGCGCAGCTACCCTGTCGAGATGAGATATCGACCGTTGCAGGTAAGCGAGGAAGGCGAAACTCTGGATGTGCCACAGGCAGTCAGTTCCGCTCTCGATGAACTCGCTGCCGATGGTTTGCGCGGTGACGTACTGGTGTTTTTGCCCGGCGAGCGCGAGATACGCGATACCGCAGAAATTTTGCGCAAGCATCACCCCAAGCGTATCGAAGTTTTGCCGCTATTTTCGAGGCTTTCTGCAGTTGAACAGGACAGGGTATTCAAGACCGGCGGACAGCGTCGCGTGGTGTTGGCAACCAATGTTGCAGAGACTTCATTGACCGTGCCCAACATCGGTTACGTGATCGACTGCGGATTGGCGCGGGTGAATCGTTACAGTATCCGGCAGAAGGTCGAGCAGTTGCACATCGAAAAAATCTCTCGTGCCGCCGCCAACCAGCGAGCCGGGCGCTGCGGACGGGTTATGAATGGCGTATGCATCCGCTTGTTTGAAGAGGCGGATTTTTTGCAGCGCACAGAGTTTACCGACCCTGAAATATTCCGCGTATCGCTGGCCACCGTGATCCTGCGCATGAGCGCGCTCGATCTCGGCGACGTCCAGGAATTCCCGTTTATCGAAGCGCCTACTCAGAGGATGGTCGCAGACGGCTATCAGTTGCTTGCAGAACTTGGGGCGATAGATGAAGCGCGAAGATTGACCAGGCTCGGACATGAACTGGCAAGGCTCCCCTTAGATCCGAAGATTGCGCGCCTGTTGCTGGCAGGGCGGCAATATCACTGTCTGACGGAAATATTGATCATCGCCAGCGCGTTGTCGGTGCAGGATTCGCGTGAACGGCCGCTGGACCGGCAGGACGCGGCGGACGCTGCACACAAATGCTTTGCCGATGAGCGATCCGATTTCCTGGCATACCTGAAGATCTGGGGATGGTTCGAGCAGGCTGTAGCGCACAAGAAGTCTAAACGACTGCTGGCGGAAGAGTGCCGCAGGAACTTTCTGTCGCCGTTGCGCCTGCGCGAGTGGCGCGAGTTGCACCAGCAGTTGCACGCACAGACCGCCGAGATGGGGATGCGCGGCAATGAACGACCCGCGACCTATGAGCAGATCCACAAAGCCCTGCTGTGCGGACTGCTTGGCGGCATCGGCATGAAGAGCGTGGAGAGCAATGAATATCTTGGTGCGCGCGGCACAAAGTTCCTGATCGCGTCGAATTCCGTTCTGGCGAAAAAAGGCACGAAGTGGGTGATGGCGGCGGAGTTGGTCGAGACCCACCGTCTGTATGCCCGCTGCGTCGCGCGCATCGAACCGGAATGGCTCGAGGAAACAGGCGGCCATCTGATCAAGCGGCACTATTACGATCCGCATTGGGAGAAGAAGGCCGCGCAAGTCGTGGCCTACGAGCGCAGCACGCTGTTCGGTTTGATCATCAACCCGAGGAAGCGCGTGCATTACGGTCCAATGAATGCCAGCGATTCACGCGAGGTGTTCATTCGCCAAGCGCTCGTAGCTGGTGAATTTGAGACGCGCGCGCATTTCTTTGCGCATAACCGGAAACTGATTGCCGAGATCGAGGCACTGGAGCACAAGTCGCGCCGTCCCGATGTACTGGTGGACGAAGAGCTGATTTTTTCATTCTACGACAGCCTTATTCCGGTAGATATCCACAACGGCGCGGCATTCGAGCATTGGCGCAAGGAGGCAGAGCACGTCGACGCGAAACTGCTGTATCTGAAAAAGGCCGATCTGATGCGCCATGAGGCGGCTGGCATCACCACAGATCAGTTTCCGCCACAGTTGAAAATCGACAATGTCAACTTTGCACTCAGATACAATTTCTCGCCTGGCAGGAGTGATGACGGCATCACACTAACCGTGCCTTTGGCTCTGATTAACCAGGTGAGCGTTGCGCGCTGTGAATGGCTGGTCCCGGGCATTCTGGCGGAGAAGGTTGTGCAACTGATCAAAACCCTGCCGCAGAGGTTGCGCCGTCATTTGGTGCCGGTACCTGAATTCGCAGCCGTTTTTTGTAGCGAAGTGCTTGCCTCAAACACGCCGTTGTTACAGGCGCTGGCGCGCTACATACGGGAGCGGAAACAGATTGATATTCCTCTGGATTCGTTCAGGGTTGAGCAGTTGCCACCCCACCTGCTGATGAACTTTCGTGTCGTGGATGAACATGGCCGGCAGCTTGGCATGTCGCGTAACCTTTCCCAGTTGCACGCAGAGTTTGCGCCTCGCCCAACTGCTTCATTCGCCGATAGGGCGGAAGGAAAAGGAGAGTCCGCTTCAGGTCAGAAGTTCACCTCGTGGAGTTTCGGAGACTTTGCCGAGACCAGCATGGTCAAACGCGCTGGCCAGAGTGTCATGCTATACAACGCGCTGGTGGACGAAGGTGATTCGGTGGTGCTGCGCGCCTTCGATACGCGAGACGCTGCACGGGAGGCTCATCGCGGCGGGCTTTGCCGCTTGTTCATGTTGCTGCTGAAGGAGCAAGCGAAGTATATGGAGAAGAATCTGCCTGACGCCCAGCGGCTAGGCATGCTTTTCATGCCTTTTGGAACTCAGCAGGAGCTTCATCAACAGATCCTAGCGAAGACCTTCGAGCGGTGCTGCCTGAAAGACCCTTTGCCAGAAAATGAGAAAGAATTTATCGAGCGAGGCAAGGAGGCCAAAAACCGCCTGCTGCTTATCGCGCAGGAACTCGCGCGGCTGGTGGGCAACGTGTTAGGCGAATTTCATGCCGTGCAGAAGAATCTTCCGCAAATCAAAGCGAACGCACGAGCGCAGCAGGATGTGCGTGACCAACTCGATTGGTTGTTGCACAATCGTTTTATCGCAGATACGCCTTATGAACGCCTCCAGCATGTGCCGCGCTATCTCAGGGCGATCGTCCTGCGCATTGAAAAATTGCGCAACAATGCTGCGCGCGATGCATTGTGCATGGCTCAATTGCAACCGCTGATACAGGCATGGCAAAAGCTGCGTCAGGCAAAACTGGGCAATGAGGATCGGCGCGTAGAAGATTTTGGCTGGATGTTGCAGGAACTACGTGTATCGCTGTTTGCGCAGGAGTTGAAGACACCGGTAATCGTATCAGTCAAGCGTCTGGAAAAGATGCTGTCCGGAATCAACGGCTAGCAATCTAATCGATGAACTTTTGTGATTCTCGAAACATACCTAACCAGATTCAGATTCACCACCGAGGCCGCAAGCAGAAAATCATGCTGCCGACCGGTGCATTGTCATTCATCGTTGCCAGAGTTATGGCAACGGATGGTTGTCGCATGATTATAGTAAGCATGGATTTGATAGGGGTCTTGTGCATTGCCAATGCAGAACTGGTTACTGATTAACCCGGATTTGCCAGTAGGCGTTTTACCTTGGCAAATGACAGCAGCCCGCGCAAACGTATTTCCCCGTTCTCGGTTGTCTCCATCACCGGCAGGTGCGTCAACCCGGTTTCATTGAACACTTCCAGTACATCCCCCACAGTTGATTGCTCTATGTCATTGATATCGACCAAACTCCAGTCCCTGACCTTTTGCATGATGTCCCTTACCAGTACTTCGTCGTGGCTGAGCCGGGTAAAGTGCATGTGTCGCTGCGGTTTTTCCCCCAGTATATCGTAGGCAGTTAGCATGCCTACGACGGTTTTTTCATTTTCATCGACGACAAACGCGCATCTGACGCCGGCGTGTTTCATGTGCTCAAGCGCATCGTCCAGAGTAGCCATTTCGGCCACCGTAACAGAGGAGCGCGTCCGGAAATCAATCATTACAGATAATGCCGGATTTGTCGCGCGCACATACCACGGCTCGAAGCCGGGAATAGGAAGATGGTCATTTTGAACGGAATTTAATTTCAATTTTGCGTTTGGCTTCAGCTTCAACATCGTGTTCGGCATATCCGATATTCCTTTTTTATCTGGTGAAATAACTGTGCCTGGCAGGTTTCAGTCCACTATGGTCGCCAAGCGA
>QJWF01000147.1 GCA_003235435.1 Nitrosomonadales bacterium | reverse complement strand
CTGTGCAACTTCGGTTGCATCGAAGAGCGTCGTTGAGTGATCTGATGAATCCACGGGCGGGTGTCCGGGCGGCAAGTTGCCGGAGGATTGAAAAACCGGGGTCGGTATGAAAGGTTCCTGGGACGGCTTTTTATCGCACGCCGAAAGTGCAAGGACAAAAATGGCTGTGGCTATCGCTGCTTGTTTCATCTGATTTCCTTTGAATGCGATGTCTGGGTGATCATGGGTGGCGTGATTATCCTTATTTCCCGCGGTTGGTGGTACCGAACAGAATAAAAGTTCCTGTAAGGAATTGATAATTCTTCTTTGCACGAAATGACCTTGTGCTTCTTTCCAATGCAAATCAAAATACGCGTGCTTCCCTAATCAGAGTGAGACGCGATGAGCAAGTTATCTGCACATTTCAACGAAACGATTGAGCTTTTCGACAGGGCCAACGCCGAAGACCCCAACAAGGAAACGTTCGAGGGCAAGGAATACCCCAAGGAGTTGCTTTATGCCCGGCGCATGACAGCATGGCTGGACAAATACGAGCCCGATGCTTCAGAGGCGTTGCGCCTGGCCGCGCGTGCCCAGCATATCTGCCGTTGGAAGATCCCGCGCAAGGAATTTCCGATGGACCGGGACGGTTATAACAAATGGCGAACCACACTGGCTAAGATGCACGCCGAAATTGCCGCCGGGATCATGCAACAAACGGGTTATGACGAAAATATGTGTGGGCAGGTCAGGTCGTTGTTGATGAAGGATCGCATCAAAACCGCCGGACCGGACGGGCAAACGCTGGAGGATGTGATCTGCCTGGTGTTCCTGGAGTTCTATTTCGCCCCTTTTGCGCCACAGTACAGTGCGCCCAAGTTGACCAGCATCGTGCGCAAGACCTGGAAAAAGATGTCGGAACGGGGCCACCAGACCGCGCTGACCCTTGCACAGAAATTGCCGGCGGATTTGCTGGAGATTGTGAAGAAGGCGACGGGTTGAGCAACGCCTCTCTGTTCCTGAAAAGCAAATAAAATCAAATGGTTGATTCATTAAAATGCCGTGTTTCAGGCTGTGGCGTATAATGTCCGGACTTAGGGAGGGTTGCCCATCATCATTTTGAAGAGATCAGGACATTGAGCACGACCAGTTTTGAACAGTTGCAGCTTGCGCCGGAGATACTCAAGGCGCTGGCCGAGTCTGGTTACACCACACCTACACCGATACAATCACAGGCCATTCCGCTGGTGCTCGAAGGGCGCGACCTTATGGCGGGCGCTCAGACCGGCACCGGCAAGACTGCGGCATTCGCGTTGCCGATGCTGCAAAAATTGTTGCCGCAAGCGAATTCCAGCGCTTCGCCGGCGCGCCATCCGGTGCGTGCGCTGATATTGGTGCCGACACGCGAACTTGCTATCCAGGTGGAAGAGAGCGTGAAGACCTATGCGAAACATACCAGGCTGCGTTCGTTGGTGGTTTATGGCGGGGTGGACATCAAGACACAGATGCCTCGCCTGAAAACGGGTGTAGAGATACTGGTCGCAACCCCGGGGCGCCTGCTGGATCATGTCGAGATGAAGACGGTGCAGTTGAACCAGGTTCAGATGCTGGTTCTGGACGAAGCGGACCGTATGCTGGACATGGGCTTCATGCCCGACTTGAAACGTATTTTGGCTTTATTGCCCGGGCAGCGGCAGAACCTGATGTTCTCGGCCACGTTCTCTGCCGAGATCAAGAAACTTTCGGCCGATTTTCTGACCCGCCCTAAGCTTATCGAAGTGGCGCGCAGCAATGCCACCGCCGAGAACGTCACGCAAAAGGTCTATCTGGTCGCGCAGGAAGACAAACATTTGCTGCTTGCGCGATTGTTGCGCGGCAGCGATGCCTCTCAAGTGCTGGTGTTCACCAAAACCAAGATTGCCGCAGCTCGTCTCGCCAGACAATTGCAGAAGGATGGTGTTGCCGCCGATGCGATCCATGGGGATAAAAGCCAGCAGGAACGCATACAGGCTCTTGATGCGTTCAAACAGGGCAAGGTCACCGTGCTGATCGGGACCGACGTTGCTGCTCGCGGCCTGGATATCGACCAGTTGCCGATGGTGATCAACTACGAAATTCCCCATGCCCCGGAAGATTATGTCCACCGTATCGGCCGTACCGGCCGCGCGGGGGCGTCCGGCACGGCGATCTCGCTGGTCTCTCCTGAAGAAGAAAAATACCTGAAGGAAGTCGAGAAGCTGATCAAGCGCGAGATCGAAAAGGAGAAAGCAGTCGTTCCGCGCTCGGCGCAGACTGGTACACGGGCTGGCGGACCATCTCGCGGCGAGCATCGCGAGCGCGGTCATGCGGGTCGTCCTGCTGCGCCAAAAAAGCCGGCACACGATCCCTGGTTCGACAAACCTTATGAACCCAGCGGCAATGCAATCCCTGCCGCACAGCCGGTTCAGCCAGCGAACAAGCCTAAGAAGCAAGTGGCAGCGATTCTGGTTCGTCGTCAGGGCTGATCGCAACCGTTCATCGGCCTGGCATGCATTGCATCAGCTCCAGCAGTGGTGCGATTATCCGGGTATCTTCTGCGTGATGCGGTTCAGACGCAACCGGTCGGTTTGGGAAGCCCGCCGTATTTGGTGATGGGCTTCATCGGCCCGGTCATCCACAGATCGAAAACTTCCTTCTGGTCCTGCTCGATATATTTTGCGAATTTGCGGATCGGGGGCACGGTGCCGAATTCTTCGTAGTACTCCCGGGCCTTCATGATGTGATCCCATTTTGCATCATTCAGT
>QJWF01000072.1 GCA_003235435.1 Nitrosomonadales bacterium | reverse complement strand
GATAAGTTGCACGATGCGCTTTATAACGCCTGGAACGTTAACAAGGTAGAACTGTTCGATGAAGCTTCAATTGGCGACTTTGTGGCCAGCAACGGCGTGGACCGCGCGAAATTTTCCGCTGCATACAATTCGTTTTCAATGCAAAGCAGGGTGGCGCGCGCTAAACAAATGGTTCGCAGTTATCAAATCCATGGCACCCCTACTCTTGTGGTGGCAGGAAGATACGTGATTACCGGTCTGCAACCGGATGACACCGTCCGGGTGTTGAAAGAAGTGATCGATATCGCACGCAAGGCAAGGTCCGGCAGAAAGTAGCAGCTCGTCTTGGTAATGGGCAATAAGCTGGCTGCGCAGCCCCGTTTTTGATTGGGCTATGTACCGGCGTATATTGAGCTTTGCACGTCCATTCTACTAATCATGCAATAGACGCATGTTAAGTCCACCCGCAAGGAGTACGCCTTGGTTGCAAACCGGCTAAAGCCGGAAAAGCCACGCAGGCTGGTCATTACCGGTGCTTCGAGCGGTCTGGGCATGGCCTTGGCGCGCCATTACCTGGAACGCGGAGCTACCGTGGCGGTATTCGCCAGGCGGGGTGAATTGCTGCAACAACTTGCCGCAGAATTTCCGGGCCGGACCCTTTGCTATGCGCTGGATGTGCGCGATGCGGCAGCAGTACAGGAAGCCGCTGACGACCTGATTGCGCGTATTGGTTGTCCCGATGTGGTCATTGCAAGTTCCGGGGTTAGCACTGGCACATTGACCGAATATGCAGAGGATGTCGATACTTTCCAGCAGGTGATGGATATCAATGTGATGGGCATGGTGAAGACCTTCCGGCCTTTTGTCACGGCAATGCGCACGGCTCATGCCGGCACTCTGGTGGGTGTAGCAAGCATCGCGGGTTTTCGCGGGCTTCCGGGTGCTGGCGCGTACTCTGCATCCAAAGCGGCTGCAATCTCCTATCTGGAATCATTGAGGGTCGAGCTGCATGGCACCGGCGTAAAGGTGGTCACGATCTGTCCGGGGTATATCAGGACGCCGATGACCGCGATCAATCCCTATCCTATGCCGTTCATGATGGAGGCCGGCGATGCGGCAAAGCGCATGGTAAAAGCTATCGACCGGCAATCCGCTTTCATCGTGCTCCCGTGGCAGATGAATCTGGTCGGATACATGCTAAAAGTTCTGCCGCCATGGATATTCGATCGATTGTTTGTCAACGCACCCCGCAAGCCGCGCGTTAACAAGTAACGGTTAATATTGTCCGGCTATTTCAGCTTTGCCAATATGACGAGTTTTCTGTATTCTGGGAACCTGTTAGGCTTTATGAAGTCCGACATTTGGCCTTATTGGATTGCGAGGCTTTACTCAAACTATTTTATTAATTTAAGGAAGTCATGATGAAAACCATTTTTACTCTGCTGGCTCTGCTGGCATTCGCCGGTACTGCAGTTGCAGCACCCGATTCAACTGCACCCGCAGGCAAGCCGGCCTCTGCCGGCAAATATCCCAATACAGGCAAAGTTCTGCAGGTAATGGATGCCTCGATCTATACCTATATGCAAGTCACCAGTGATAAAGGTCCGGTCTGGCTCGCTGCCTCCAAGACCAATGTCCCCAAAGGCGCCACCATCAGTTATCCAAACGGCGCGGTCATGGCCAATTTTCACAGCAAATCGATGAACCGCACCTTCGACAGGATCATTTTTCTGGACAAGGTTGAAGTGCTGAAGTAACAAGGATTTCAATAATAAAGAAGCCCCGGCTATATGCCGGGGCTTTTTTATTTACCATCAACAAGCTTGCGTTTCAAAATCTCGTTCAGTTGCGCCGGGTTTGCCTTGCCCTTGCTGGCTTTCATCGCCAGACCCACGAAAAAGCCGAATAGCTTGTCCTTGCCGCCGCGGTATTCGGCAACCTTGTCGGTATTGGCAGCGATGATCTCGTCGACGATCCTCTCGATCGCGCCGCTGTCGCTAACCTGCTTCAATCCCTTGGCCTCAATGATCGCATCGGCGTCACCGCCTTCGGACCACATGATGCGGAACACTTCTTTAGCGCCGGAGTTGGAGATCGTGCCATCGGTGATGCGCTTCAGCAGTCCGCCGAGTTGCCGAGGCGTGATCGGACACTGCACCATTTCCATGCCATCGCGGTTCAATTGGGCGCTGACTTCGCCGGTGATCCAGTTCGCACACAGCCTGGTTTGTCCCGGTGCTTCATCCAGTGCGGCCTCGAAGAAATCAGCTATCTCGCGCGACGCAGTCAGGATGCCTGCATCATAGAGCGTGAGTCCATATTCGCTGGTGTAGCGCGCACGCTTGGCTTGCGGCAGTTCCGGCAGCGAGGCGCGCGCTTGTTCGAGCATCGCGGGTGTGATGTCCAGCGGCAACAGGTCCGGATCGGGGAAGTAGCGGTAGTCGTGCGCTTCTTCCTTGCTGCGCATAGCGTGGGTCGATCCCTTGCCCGGGTCGAACAGCACCGTGGCTTGTTGTATCTTGCCGCCGTTCTCCAGCGTATCGATTTGCCATTGCACTTCATAGTCGATGGCCTGCTGCATGAACTTGAACGAGTTGAGGTTCTTGATCTCGCGGCGCGTGCCGAGCGGTTCGCCGGGGCGGCGCACCGACACGTTCACGTCGCAGCGAAAAGACCCCTCCTGCATGTTGCCGTCGCAGATGCCGATCCAGCGCACCAGCGAGTGCAGTGCCTTGGCATACGCCACGGCTTCGGCAGCCGAACGCATGTCCGGTTCGGAAACGATCTCCAGCAGCGGTGTTCCGGCCCGGTTCAGGTCGATGCCGGTCATCCCGTGGAAATCTTCGTGCAATGATTTACCTGCGTCTTCTTCCAGGTGGGCGCGGGTGATGCGCACAGTTTTTTCGTAGGGCTTGGCGTTTCCGGACAATGCTTCAACCTGTATCGTCAGTGCGCCCTGTCCCACCACAGGAAGATCGAACTGACTGATCTGGTAGCCCTTGGGAAGGTCCGGATAGAAATAATTCTTGCGCGCGAATACCGATCGCGGTGCGATGGCAGCCCCGACGGCGAGCCCGAATTTGATCGCGCGCTCGACCGCACCCCTGTTGAGCACCGGTAATACGCCGGGCAGCGCCAGGTCAACTGCGCATGCCTGCGTATTGGGCTCGGCCCCAAACGAAGTGGAGGCGCCCGAAAATATCTTGCTGCTGGTCGAAAGCTGGGTATGCACTTCCAGTCCGATGACGATTTCCCATTGCATACTCATTTCGTTACACCCCGATATTCTTCGGAGCGCGATCATGATGATCGGTCGATAGCTGATATTGATGCGCGACGTTCAGCATCCGCGCCTCAGCGAAATAATCGCCGATGATCTGCAGGCCGACCGGCAGGCCGCCGCTGCCGAAACCGCAGGGGACGGACATGCCGGGCAGTCCGGCCAGGTTTACCGCGATCGTGTAGATATCTGACAGATACATCTGAACCGGGTCGTCGCCTTTTTCGCCGAGCTTGAAAGCGGTGCTTGGGCTGGTCGGCCCCATGATGACGTCGCACTGCTTGAATGCGTCGGCAAAATCCTGCGCGATCAGCCGGCGGAGCTTTTGCGCCTGCAGATAATACGCATCGTAGTAGCCGTGCGACAATACGTAGGTGCCGATCATGATGCGGCGCTTCACTTCCGCGCCGAAGCCCTGCGCGCGGGACTTCTCATACATGTCAGCCAAGTCTGCATAGTCCTGGGCGCGATAGCCGTAGCGCACACCATCGAAGCGCGACAGATTGGATGATGCTTCCGCCGGAGCCAGCACGTAGTACACAGGCACGGAAAGCCTGGAATTCGGCAAACTGATGTCGACGATGGTCGCACCCAGCTTTTTAAATTCGGCGATGGCGGCATCGACCGCCTTGGCCACGTCGCTGCCCATACCTTCGGTGAAGAATTCTTTCGGCAGGCCGATTCGCAGCCCGTTCAAGGGTCTGGCGAGGTCGCGCGCGTAGTCTTCCTTGGCGCGTTGCAGCGAAGTCGAATCGCGTTCGTCGAATCCGGCCATCACATTCAGCAGCAACGCCAAGTCTTCTGCGCTGCGCCCCATTGGGCCGGCCTGATCCAGGCTGGAGGCGAACGCGATCATGCCGTAGCGCGAGCACACGCCATAGGTGGGTTTGAGCCCGGAGATGCCGCACAGCGCGGCGGGCTGTCGGATCGAACCACCGGTATCGGTTCCGGTCGCCGCGGCGCACAGCCTTGCAGCGACTGCGCATGCCGCACCTCCGGAACTGCCGCCGGGAACGGCGCCGCTATCCCATGGATTATTCACCGGTCCGAAATAGGAGGTTTCATTGCTGGACCCCATCGCGAATTCGTCCATGTTGGTCTTTCCCAGATTCACCGCCCCGGCGTTGTTGAATTGCTCGATGACATGCGCATCATAGGGTGCGATGAAGTTCTCGAGTATCTTCGAGCCACAGGTGGTGCGCCAGCCCTTGGCACAGAAGATGTCCTTTTGCGCGATCGGGATGCCGGTTAGCGGCTTTGCGTTGCCGTTTGCCAGCAACAAATCCGCTTGGCGGGCCTGCGCCAGGCTGGTTTCTGTATTGGTGGTTATATATGCATTCAGCGAGGGGTTGTGAGCGGCGATACGGTCCAGATAGAGTTGCGTCAGTTCGACACTGCTGATTTTCCTGGCGTGCAACGCCGCGCCCAATTGTGCAAGGCTGGAGTTCAACATGGACGTCTACTCAATGACTTGTGGAACAAGATAAAGTCCGGCTTCGACCTGCGGCGCGATAGACTGGAAGAGTTCGCGCTGGTCGGCTTCGGTGACCATATCCTCGCGCAGCCGTTGGGACACGTCCTGGGCATGGGACATCGGGGTAACGCCTTGGGTATCGACGGCCTGCATTTCGGCGATCAGGTCAAAAATACCGGATAATTGGCTGCGAGCGGCCTCGATTTCGGTTTCGTTCATCGCGATCCGTGCCAGACTGGCAATTTTCAGGACATCTGCATTGGTCAGGGACATAGCAAAAACTTTATTGAAATAAGGCTAATAGGGTATCATACATGGGTTTATTGACGCATCTCTTTGACTACAGGACATGACATGTTGCGGTTTTTGAATGGCTATTTTTCCAACGATCTGGCAATCGATCTCGGCACGGCAAATACACTGATATGGGTACGTGGTCAAGGGATCGTGCTGGATGAACCTTCGGTGGTGGCGATTCGGCAGGAAGGCGGGCCGAACGGCAAGAAAGTGGTCCAGCAGGTCGGGTTGGCCGCCAAACAGATGCTCGGACGAACGCCGGGCAGCATAACCGTGATTCGCCCGATGAAGGACGGCGTGATCGCCGATTTTACCGTCACCGAACTGATGCTCAAGCATTTCATCCGCAAGGTCTACAAGGCGGGAATTTTCAGCCCAAGTCCGCGCATCGTCATTTGTGTTCCATGCGGGTCAACCCAGGTGGAACGGCGTGCGATCCGCGAATCCGCGGTCGGTGCCGGGGCGCGCCGCGTGGAACTGATCGAGGAACCGATGGCAGCGGCGATCGGCGCAGGCCTGCCAGTCGAAGACGCGACAGGGTCGATGGTGGTTGACATCGGTGGCGGGACCACCGAGGTGGGGGTGATGTCCCTGGGAGGTGCAGTATATTCAGGCTCGGTACGTGTAGGCGGAGACAAGTTCGACGAGGCGATCATCAACTATATCCGCCGCAACTACGGCATGCTGATCGGAGAGACCACTGCCGAGGAGATCAAGAAGACCATCGGCTCGGCGTTTCCGGGGAGTGAAGTACGCGAGATGGAAGTGACCGGGCGCAACCTGGCCGAAGGCGTGCCGCGCAGTTTCACTATTTCCAGCAACGAAGTCCTTGAAGCGATGACCGACCCGCTCAATAACATCGTCAGCGCAGTCAAGATCGCGCTCGAACAGACGCCACCGGAACTCGGCGCCGATATTGCAACCAAAGGCATGGTACTGACCGGAGGCGGCGCGCTGTTGCGCGACCTGGATCGCCTGCTGATGGAAGAGACCGGGTTGCCGGTATTGATCGCGGAGGACCCATTGACCTGCGTGGTGCGCGGTTCCGGCATGGCTCTCGAACACATGGACAAATCTACCAGTATCTTCACTACAGAATAATATTCCAACTATATAGTTCTCCAAGAGTTGCAATGGAATATCGTTGATGGAAAGCACGCAGTCCTTCCGATTTTTCAATCGCGGCCCCAGCCCGATGGTTCGGCTGGTATTTTTCGCAGTGCTGTCAATGTTGCTGCTGTTTGTGGACGCCCGCTATCGCTATCTCGAATCGACACGCAGCGCTTTGTCGATACTGGTTTCGCCGATACAGCGCGTGGCAGCCTGGCCGGGTCTTCTTTGGCAGCAGCTTGGCGATTTCTATATCACCCAGAGCAAGCAGCACGACCTGATAACGGCTAATGAAGAGCTGAACAAGCAACATCAGTACGATGCCGCGCAATTGCTGCAATTGCAAACGTTGCAGGCGGAAAACCAGCAGTTGCGCAAGCTGGTTGATCTGCCGTTACGCGCCGAATACTCAACCCAAATGGTCGAAGTCTCCTACGCCGAGCGTGATGTATTCAGGCGCAGGCTTCTGGTTAACAAGGGTGAGAATGCCAACATCATGCTAGGGCAGGTGGTTATGGATGATGCCGGTATCGTCGGCCAGATCACCCGCGTCTATCCGTGGCTTTCCGAAGTCACGCTGATCACGGAGAAAGATCATGCCGTGCCGATACAGGTTTTGCGCAACGGTTTGCGTGCCATCGTATTTGGTTCGGGTGATACAAGCCAGTTGTCGCTCCGTTACATGCCGGTCGGCGCCGATGTCCAAACTGACGACATTCTTGTCACGTCGGGCATTGATGGGACCTATCCGCCGGGTATCCCGGTCGCGAAGGTAATAAAGGTGGAACGTGATCCAGCCTATCCATTCGCAAGTATCACATGCTTGCCGGTGGCCGGAGTCGACAATCACCGCCATTTGTTGGTCTTGTCCGGCATTCCCGGGATGCCTGAACGACCCGCACAGCAATCCGCGGCAGGCAATGACGACAAGCGGGCAAAGACCAAAAGAAAGAATTGATGCAATATACAGCCATAAACGCCCGGTCTGAAATTCAGCGCCCGGTCAGCAATACCTTCATACTGATGAGCGTGCTGGTGGCGCTGTTCTTGAACGGATTGCCGTGGGAAGGTTTCTGGCTGATGCTGCGCCCGGATTTTGTCGCAGTGGTGCTGCTATATTGGTGCATGCACAAACCATGGCGCCTCGGCATCGGATTATCGTGGGCAGTCGGGATACTCGCCGATGTGGCTGATGCAAGTTTGTTCGGCCAGCACGCGCTGGCCTATTCGGTGCTTGCATTTGGCGGAGTCGTGTTGAATCATCGCTTGCAGATGTTCGACCTGCGCCAGCAAACTACCCATGTATTCGGCATCATGGTGGTAACTTATTCGGTATATGCAATGGTGCACTGGCTGTTGAACGGCAATGTGGTCTGGTTGTATTTTCTCGGCAGCCTGACATCAACTTTACTATGGCCTCCGCTCTGCATTTTGTTCCAGGCGATGCGGCAAAAGCCTGTGGAACGTGAATGAACAAGTACGCCGAGTTTAAAAACCACCAGCGCGAGATATTCCATTTTCAGTTGCGTCTGGTCGTCAGCATCGGGTTTGTCTTGTTGCTCCTGGCGATACTATTGTGGCGCTTTTTCTATCTTCAGGCGTTTCGTCACAACTATTACCAGACTCTCGCCGAGAGCAACCGCATTTCCATTATCCCCATCGTCCCCAACCGCGGCCTGATACTCGATCGCAATGGTGAAGTGCTCGCGAGAAACTATTCAGGCTACACACTGGAGGTCAACCAGAACAAGACGACGGACATGGAAGCCACGATAAACGAGCTGTCCACGCTGATCGATATTACCTCAAAGGATCGCAGGCGTTTCAAGAAACTGCTGGCGGAAAGCCATGATTTCGACACACTGATGATCAGAAACCGCCTGAGCGATGAAGAGGTTGCACGTTTCGCGGCGCAGCAATACCGTTTTCCGGCTGTCGAGATAAAGGCACGGTTGTTCCGCGATTATCCGTTTGGCGAACAAACTGCGCATTTGATCGGCTATATCGGGCGCATTAATGAAGCCGATGCGGCTCAGCTGGAAATGAGCGATCTCGCGGCGAATTATCGCGGTTCCGATTACATCGGCAAGACCGGCCTGGAGCAGAGCTATGAAAGCGATCTGCATGGTACCACCGGCATAGAACAGGTCGAGGTCGATGCAGGCGGCCGGGCGGTGCGCATGTTATCCAGTACCCCGCCAGTTTCTGGTAACACACTGGTATTGAGCATAGATGCCAAGCTGCAGGAGATCGCCGAACAGTCGTTCGGCAATTATCGCGGAGCGTTGGTGGCGATAGATCCGAACAACGGCGAGGTGCTGGCTTTTGTCAGCAAGCCAGGGTACGACCCCAACCCATTCATTGACGGAATTGATACCCAGAGTTGGGATGAGCTGAATAATTCGCCGGACGTGCCGCTCAACAATCGCGCGCTGCGCGGGCAGTATCCGCCCGGTTCGACGATCAAGCCCTTCATGGCGCTGGCAGGATTGAATTTCCACACGCGCAAACCCGAGCAGACCATCAGTGATCCAGGCGTATATTATTTGCCTGGCAGCAGCCGCCAGTATCGCGATTGGAAAGCGGGCGGACATGGCAGCGTCAACATGTTCAAGGCCATCCAGATGTCCTGCGACACCTATTTTTATGGCTTGGCCACGGAGATGGGGATAGACAATATCTATGACTATTTGTCGCGCTTTGGTTTTGGCAAAAAGACCGGCATCGATCTGGAGGGTGAAACCACCGGCCTGTTGCCGTCGCAGGACTGGAAGATGAAACGCTTTCAGCAAATCTGGTATCCGGGCGACACCGTATCGGTCGGCATCGGCCAGGGCTATAGCCTTGTTACACCGACCCAGTTGGC
>QJWF01000196.1 GCA_003235435.1 Nitrosomonadales bacterium | reverse complement strand
GCCGCGTTCCTGGGTTATGGCTTCAGGCAAGGGCAAGCATTTCAGCGCGGTGTCGCGGAGAATAAATTTCCCGCAGGTGCGGTTGCCTTCATCAAGGCCAACAGGCTGGGCGGAAAGATATTCAACACCATGAACTGGGGCGGATATCTGATCTGGAATTTGAACGGTGCGATCACCGTGTTTGTGGATGGCAGGATGCTCGACCCGGCGCGTATCGTTCCCTACACCCATATTTTGTGGGTAACACCGGATGGTCGGCGTTTCTTCGAGCAAGGAGGTTTCGATCTGGCCCTGGTGCCTTACGGCAATGCGTTCACCGGGGAGCATTACCCGCTTGTGGATTACCTGAAAAGCAGGACGGACTGGCTGACAGCCTATCAGGATGCGAACGGTTACCTATTCGCAAGGCGCCAATCCGGAGAGCACTGAGAACATGGAGGAACGACAGTGGAACTGAAGGAAACCTGCCTGGATTCGTCATTGATGTACGAAGGAAATTTCATCCAGGTCAGCAAGGACCGTGTCAGCCTGCCGGATGGGGCGGTGACCAGCCGCGAATATATCAAGCATCCCGGAGCTGTGGCGATGCTTGCACTGCTGGATAACGGCAACCTCGTGATGGAGCGGCAGTACCGCTATCCACCCAGGCGCGAATTTATCGAGCTGCCCGCGGGCAAGATCGATCACGGTGAGGACATCCTGATCACAGCGCAGCGCGAGTTGCTCGAAGAAACCGGTTATGTGGCGAAGGAATGGATCCATCTGACCACGGCATGGCCGTGCATCGGTTACGCAGATGAGCGCATGGAATATTTTCTGGCGCGCGGTTTGTCACATCAGGGCAGCAAGCTGGACGATGGTGAATTCCTTGAAGTATTCGAACTGCCTCTTTCGGAAGCATTGGAGTGGATACGGCTGGGCAAAATCAACGATAGCAAAACCTTGGTCGGATTGTTCTGGCTGGAAAAATACCTGAAGGGATGGAAATAAAGGTCAGCCTTTTCAAATAAAATTGCTATACATGAATGTCGGAAAACAGTCCGGAAAAAAATAAAATTGTTTTCAAGCAAGGGTTCGCGTTAAGGGAGAAAATTGTGGAAGATCTGAAAATCAGTAACGATGCATTGTTCATTTTGCTCGGTGCGATCATGGTGCTGGCGATGCACGCCGGATTCGCCTTTCTGGAATTGGGCACGGTGCGCAAAAAGAACCAGGTGAATGCACTGGTCAAGATACTGACCGACTTCGCGGTGTCGACCCTGGCGTATTTTTTCATCGGTTACATGATCGCATATGGTGCAAATTTCTTTAACGGTGCCGAACAGCTTGCGCAAAAGAGCGGTTACGAACTGGTGAAGTTTTTCTTCCTGCTGACTTTCGCTGCGGCGATCCCAGCTATCGTGTCTGGCGGTATCGCAGAGCGCGCCCGGTTCAACCCGCAAATGACCGCAACCTTCATGCTGGTCGGGTTCGTCTATCCGTTTTTCGAGGGTATCGCCTGGAACGGTCACTTCGGCGTGCAGGAATGGCTGACAGCCGCGTTCGGAGCCGCGTTTCACGATTTCGCCGGCTCAGTGGTGGTGCATGCGGTGGGCGGTTGGATCGCATTGGCGGCGGTGCTCCTGCTCGGCGCGCGGCGCGGACGATACAGCAAGGAAGGGCACATTTCGGCGCATCCTCCCTCCAGCATACCGTTCCTTGCATTGGGCGCGTGGATACTCACCGTGGGGTGGTTCGGTTTCAACGTGATGTCGGCGCAGGAGATCACCAAAATCAGCGGACTGGTCGCGGTGAATTCACTGATGGCGATGGTGGGCGGCACACTGACCGCTTTGTGGTTCGGCAAGAACGACCCTGGTTTCGTGCATAACGGACCGCTGGCCGGATTGGTGGCGATCTGTGCCGGCTCCGATTTGATGCACCCGATCGGCGCATTGCTGGTCGGCGGCGTGGCGGGCGCCTTGTTCGTGCTGATGTTCACGTTGACGCAAAACCGCTGGAAGATTGACGACGTGCTCGGCGTGTGGCCGCTGCATGGACTGTGTGGTGCGTGGGGAGGGATAGCCGCGGGGATATTCGGTCTCAAGACATTCGGCGGGATCGGCGGAGTGACTTTCCTGTCACAAGTTGCAGGCACTTTGCTCGGCGTGACGATTGCCTTCATTGGCGGTTTTGCCGTTTACGGAACATTGAAGACTGCGGTTGGCATACGTTTGAGTCCCGAGGAAGAATTCAACGGCACTGACCTTAGTGTTCACAAGATCACCGCGACACCTGAGCGCGAATCCGGCTGGTAGACATTTTTGATGAAACCAAAGTTATAAAGTCTGTCCGAATTTGCCAGAATGTGCGCTTCGCGAAGTTCTGGTTTATGGAATAGTAATCTCTGAGATCATTCAGACATCTGCCAGCTTGAACTTAAGCTGCAATCCGGTAACTTTTGACGGGACCCAGAACAAATTGACTCCGACCCTTTTGTATTCGTAACTCGCCATCGGTATCAATGTGGCTTCAAAATTGGCGGAAGTATAACCACTGAACAATGCGCCCATGACCCCAAGACGGACGCCAAGGATGTCCACAGGTTGGTAACTCGCACCGAAGTAATTGCTTCGGCGATTATCGCTATTCATGAATGTGCCGGCGACCATGTTAACGTCGTAAGGCATTTCGTAGGATAAACCAATCCCGTCATTGTTCTCCCTGTATTTCCGCTGGTCTTGGTTGGTGTGCCAGGAGCGCAATCCGCTTGTCAGCCATAAAGAATCATCGCCGGCCTGCGCCGCGTTGCATGTGAAGGCAAGCAACGATGTCATGATTGATGTCTGGAATGATCTGAACAGTGCTGGCATACATGATTTCCCTGGAGACGTTGTGCGACTTTCACTTGTGCTGTCCTTTTACCTCGGACAAACGATCAGGGGAAAGTTGAAGTGCATCATCCGCCAATCGTACACTCAATTCCAAACGCCCTTCCTGTCAGGGTCGGGTCCGCATCTTACTCTCAGCCAGGACAACAGGCACTATTTGCCGAACACGTAACAAATCGAGAACGTATCCGCCGGTACATTCCTTGTCGCGCAGAGGATCTGCCGTTGCAGGATCACTTTGCCAGCAGTTCCTTTTCGATATTATCCAGTTCTTTGCGTATCGCAGCGAAGATAAGCTTGTCGGCTGCCTTTTGATCGATATCAGGAATATCCCAGCCGAATATCGCACGGTATTTGTCCACCAGGCCTTTCATGTCGGCAATGAGTTCATTGCGATGTGCTTTCAACTCTATTTCTTCGATCTTTTCCATTTGTACCCTCTTTGAAAATACATCCTTCGGCTTGTTGAACTATTCATGGCATCATTGTGCTGACATCCCGAAGATGAAAAAGGCAGTCAGCAAAGACTGCCTTTTCTTCAATATGGATTTCGTGTCAGTCCTTGATCGCTTCGATCTCGAATTCCAGTTTTACGTCATCGCCAACATTGGGCAGACCGTATTTGACACCAAAGTCTGAACGCTTGATCTGGGCGCTTGCAGCGGCACCGCAGGTGTCCTTTTTGCTCATCGGGTTCGTGCCGCAATTGAACGCTCCGATATTCAGCGTGACCGGCTTGCTGACACCCGATATCGTCAGGTTTCCGTCCACGCTGACGGGCGTGTCACCCTTGAAGTGCATTGCGGTGGACTTGTAGTTGATGGTCGGAAATTCCGCCGCGTTGAAAAAGTCAGGCCCGCGCAGATGCTCGTCACGCTTTGCAAAACCGGTGCTGATCGAGGCTGTCTCGATCGCAACTTCAACAGAGCCGGTCTTTGCGGTACGATCCATGGTCACTTTGCCGCTGGTTTTGTCAAACCTGCCGTGCATGGTCGAAAACCCCAGATGGCTGATTGTGAAGTGCGGGTAGGTGTGGGCCGGATCTATCGTATAGTTGTCGGCGGCCAGGGCGGAAACTGGTAACGCGATACCAAAGGCGAGAACTGCGAAAACATTCCTGTGCATAATTATTCCTTTCTTATTGGGTAACATTCAACAATCGCTAGAAAAGTCATCGTATCAACCAGTTCGACTTCTGTAAATCGTAGAGGTTCAGAATGGCACGTCACCGGCCGAGCGCCATGCCAAGTAGACCGACCCCGCTGCGATGGACAAGGTCAGCATCAGCAGCACCAGGCTGTTGATACGGATGGAATTACTGGGCAAAGGCACCAGCAGAGCTGCCAGTGGAATGGCAGCCAGCATGATCAGGGCAAACCAGGGAAGCTGGGCGCTGAGCACTGCGATGCAGCCGGTCAGTCCGGCGATCAGAGCGAGCGGAAAGGTGAACACGCGTCCGGTGGAGAGCGCCTGTTTGGTGAACATCTGTAACATCATGTGTGCGGCCGCAGCGGAACCGAGCGCAAGTCCGAATTGTCCGAGCAACGCGGACGCGCCGACTAGTGCTGCGGCGCCCGTGCCTAAACCCAATGCAGTTGCAGCGCCTGCAGCGCGTATCGGTTCCTTCTCGAGTAGTTTGTCCATGCCCCATATCAGTATCCCGGCGTAGGCCGCGCAGGCCGCGCCCCACTGCAACACCAGCGGAGATTCCTGTTGCTGGAAAATGCGTTGTGCGGTCCAAATGGCGGCTGCACCGCCGATCACTGGAAGCAGCGATCCGAACCAGCGAATCCGCAATATATCGATCAGCAGGGCGATAAGGGTGCCGATCAAACCGGATAGCACGATCTTGCGCGCAGCGGTGAGCGGATCGAAGTTGAAGTCACTTGCCAGATACACCGTTGCGGCAAAGCCGGCGATGATAGCCAGGCCGCTCAATTTGAGGCGATTGAACAACTCGGCTGCAACCAGCGCGGCGAGGAAAGGTGCCATGCCGGCCTGCACTGCGGGATGATTAAGCAACTCCTGCAACTTATGCCCCATAGAAGTATCGAATTTCTGCAAGTTTATCATCGCAGCAACAACTCTTGAAATTCGGCGATGTGAACCCACATTGATGGACGGCTGATGGTGCCAGCAAAGTCGGGATTTTCCGCAAATAAAACGATAATGGAGATGAAGGCATGAAAAGGATTTTCTTGTTTATTTTGACCAACCTGGCAGTGGTATTCGTGATAAACATCACGCTGCGCTTGCTTGGGGTGGATCGCTGGCTGGACGAAACAGGTGGCATCAATTTTTCGGCGCTGCTGGTACTCTCCGCTGTGATCGGATTTGCCGGTTCGCTGATCTCGCTGGCGATGTCAAAGTGGTCGGCCAAACGCATGGTCGGTGCGCGGGTCATTGAGAATCCGGTCGATCCGACCGAACGCTGGCTGGTGGACACCGTGCGAAAACAGGCGCAAGTGGCCGGCATCGGCATGCCGGAAGTGGCCATTTACGATGCGCCGGACGTGAATGCGTTCGCCACCGGATGGAACCGCAACGATGCGCTGGTCGCGGTGAGCACCGGATTGCTGCAAAACATGAACCGCGACGAAGCTGAAGCCGTGCTGGCACACGAAGTCAGCCACGTGGCAAATGGCGACATGGTGACGCTTGCGCTGATACAGGGCGTGGTGAACACCTTCGTGATATTTTTCGCAAAGCTGTTCGGTTTTTTCGTCGATCGCGTTCTGCTCAAGAACGAAGACCGCAATGGAATTGGCATCGGCGCATTCGTTGCGGAAATAGCCGCTCAACTGGTGCTCGGCGTGCTGGCCAGCATCATCGTGATGTGGTTCTCACGACAGCGCGAATTCCGCGCTGATGCAGGAGGCGCCAGTTTGGCAGGACGCAATAAGATGATCGCCGCGCTGGAGCGCCTGAAGGTCAATCACGAACAAACAGTATTGCCCGAGAAGATCGCCGCATTCGGCATCTCCGGCGGCAAGAGCTTTGCGCGAATGTTCATGACGCATCCGCCATTGGACGAACGAATCGCCGCGTTGCGCTCTGCCGTATAAGCGCTGACGATGGAACAAGAAAGGCCTGCGAAAGCAGGCCTTATTTTTTATGGGGATTTGCCGCCGGAAAAAAATCAATCGTCGCGCTGCAACGACCGGCAATAACAGGGTTCTTGCAATTGGTCAGGTATGGCAGCATCAGCCTATTCTTCAAGATCGTAACGTGTTCGCGGCAGGTTTCCGTCATACACCAGGTTTTTACGGTAGAGCAAATAAGTGTCCCGTCTGAATGAGTAGGGGTCTATCATTGCCTCGTCCAGAACTTTTTCCTGGTCAAGAAGTTCGGCTCTATGGGTGAAAAGTCTGACCAGGTAAGTTTGATTGCGGGCGCTAATGTCTTCGATCTGGTACATCGGGTCGAGATGCAGATCGGCATAGATCCCGACACCATCTCTCACTGTGCTGGGACCCAGGATCGGCAACTCAAGGTAGGGCCCGTTGCCAACTCCCCACTTGCCCAGGGTCTGGCCAAAATCTTCATTGTGTTTTTTCAGTCCCCCTGCCGAGGCAACATCAATCAACCCGAAGACACCGATCGTGGAATTCACCACAACACGCATGCCATCCGAAAATCCCTGCACCAGCTTGAACTGAAGGAAATCGTTGGCGGTGACGACGACATCATCCAGGTTGGAAAAGAAATTCAACACCATGATCTGGCCGGTTACAGGCATCACTTTCTTGTAACCTTGCGCGACGGGTTTGATGACGGCCTTGTCCAGGCTGTCGTTGAACTTGTATATGCCGCGATTGAGCGGTTCAAGCGGGTCGGCCGGGTTTCGTCCTCCGGCACAACCGGTGAGAAGCAGCATGGCAATCAACAAGGCTGAGGCCGGTAAGGTGGGGCGAATTTCTTCCATGGGGTTTGGTGCGGTCCAGGAACAACGTCCCGGATTATAGGCAGAAAGACGCCGTCCGAAAAGTTTCTGATGGGTTTCAGGGTTTGCTGAGGGAATCTACCGGCGTAATCTTGAGTGGCGGTATGTCACCGGTGCGGAACTGGAACAAGCCTTTCGTGCGGTCTGCAAAGTAGTGCTGCAGCGTGAAGCGCACCGGACGAAAAGCCAGCATGTCCCAAGGGATATCCTGCTCGGTGAACAGCCGCACTTCCAGGCTTTCCGCGCCTGGAGAGAAGTCCGGGTTCAACAGTGTGGCGCGGAACAGCAAGTGCACCTGGTTGATATGTGGTACGTTGTAGAGCGTGTACAGATCGCCTATTGCAACTTGGGCGTTGGCTTCTTCGAGCGTCTCTCGTGCGGCTGCTTCGGCAGTGGTTTCTCCGTTCTCCATAAAACCGGCCGGCAGCGTCCACAATCCCTGGCGCGGTTCGATGGCACGGCGGCACAGCAGAATGTTTCCCTGCCACTCCGGGATGGCACCGACGATCATTTTGGGATTCTGGTAGTGCACTTCGCCACAGGAAGTGCATACATGGCGCTCACGGTTGTCATCAGCAGGGATACGAAATTCGACGGGTGCGCCGCACAGGCTGCAGAATTTCATGCTCCGGAACCGGTATGTGTAAGAGACATTGATATAACCGCTATGAGGGTTGCTCGCTTTCGGTGTTTGCCGAAGGGGCTTTATTTCCCGGGAAATTCTTGTCGAGCACGCGCTGTGCATCATCGCGCAGTTTTTCCATTCCCATCGCGTCATATCCTTTTACCAGTATCTGCAGCGCTTCTCGCGTGGAAGGAGAGTTCGGATACATCGTCAGCACTTCCTTGGCGCGGTTTACTGCCGCTATATATGCGCCGCGGAGATGGTAGTAACTGGCGACATGGATCTCGTATTTTGCCAGCGCGTTGATAAGATACTGCATGCGCAATCTGGCATCGGGCGCATATTTGCTGCCGGGAAAACGGGCGACCAGATCCTTGAAGGCCGCAAACGATTCCTGTGCCGCTTTGGGGTCGCGTTCGGTCGGGTCGCCCTGCAGGCCGAAAAACCCGATCTCGCGGTGGAAGTCGGCCAAGCCCTTCAGCTAATAGGCATAGTCGACATGAGGGTTGTTCGGGTACTGCTTGATGAAGCGATCTGCGGCGGCGATGGCTGACTCGGGCTCGCTCTGCTTGTAATAGGCGTAGGCGATCTCAAGTTGTGACTGCTGTGCGTAACGCCCGTAAGGATAGCGCGATTGCAGGGACTCGAACTTCTTGATGGCGGATTCATAGTTCTGATCATTGAGGGCTGTCTTGGCTTCAGTGTACATGTCCTCGACGGAGGCTATTTTTTCCTGGTTGCTGCCATCCGGGTGAGACGATGAGCTGCAGGCGGTTAACGTCAAAAGCAGGAATACGGCTAAACTATGGCGCATGACTGATCCAAAAGATAATTTGGGCGATTATACCAAAGGCAGGCAATCCACTACGCGGATATCCGCGGGTGGCGTTGACACTAACTTGAACACAAATTGCCATGACGCGTTGCAGTTCGAGGTTCCGGAAGATTACGCCGGCCTTCGTCTTGACCAGGCACTTGCCAAACTGCTGCCGGAGTATTCGCGAAGCCGCCTGCAAGCATGGATCGCGGGGCGGCTGGTCACCGTCAACGGTGAATATGCAACGGCCAAACAAAAAGTCTGGGGCGGCGAAAAGCTAATAGTGTTGCCGCGATCGCATCCTTCCGAGCGGCCGCATCTGGCGGAGGATATTACGCTCGACATAATCTTTGAGGATGATACTTTGCTTGTGATCAACAAACCGGCCGGGCTGGTGGTGCATCCGGGCAGTGGCAACTGGGAAGGTACATTGCTTAACGCATTGTTGCACCACGCGCCGCAACTTGCCGGTGTGCCGCGTGCCGGCATCGTACACCGGCTCGACAAGGATACCAGCGGTCTGCTGGTGGTGGCCAAGACGGTCACCGCGCAAACAGCGCTGGTGAGGCAACTGGGAGCACGCAGTGTGCAGCGCGAATATCTTGCATTGGCGTATGGAGTGGTTGCGCGGGAAGGAAAAGTGGAGGCACCTGTAGGCAGGCACCCGACCCAGCGCGTCAAGATGGCGGTGGTGGAAAATGGCAAGCCCGCGGCCACACACTATCGGATCGAAAAGAGGTTTAAGAGTTGCACCTTGCTGCGTTGCAGGCTTGAAACTGGGCGTACCCACCAGATCCGTGTGCATATGGCGCATCTCAAACATCCGCTGGTGGGCGATCGCGT
>QJWF01000082.1 GCA_003235435.1 Nitrosomonadales bacterium | reverse complement strand
CAGCCGACAGTGGTCGTTGACTACGCTCACACTCCGGACGCACTTGAAAAGGTGCTTTTGGCATTGCGTGAAGCCTGCGCGCCTTTTGGCAGCAAACTCATTTGCGTTTTCGGCTGCGGCGGCGATCGCGATCGCGGCAAGCGTGCCATGATGGGAAAAGTCGCGGAGCGATTTTCAGACTGGTGCATCGTCACTTCGGATAATCCGCGCAGTGAAGATCCGCAGGAAATCATTGCAGAGATCGTTAGCGGCATGAGTAGCGAAAACCACGAAATCATCGTCGAGCGTGCAGCAGCGATCCGGCATGCCATAGGACGCGCGCAGCAAATCGATACCGTACTGATCGCGGGCAAGGGGCACGAGAACTATCAGGAAATCAAAGGTGTCAGGCATCCGTTCAGCGATGTAGGGGTAGCGGAACATGCACTGAAAGCCAGTCATGCAGGAGTTCGTGCATGATGCTGTTGTCACAAGCCGCGACGGCTTTGAATGGCCGGCTGGTCGGATCGGATGTCCACTTCAGTGCCGTGTCGAGCGATAGCCGCAAACTGTTCCAGGGTGATCTGTTCGTCGCGTTGCGCGGCGAACACTTTGACGGCTTTGAGTTCGTCGAGCAGGCTGCCAAGGGGGGTGCGGCTGCGGCTATGGTCAATGCGGACAGTATGCAAAAAACGGTGCGAGGCAAGAAGTTGACAGGTGCTGTTATCCCGCTTCTGGCCGTCGAGGATACACGCCTTGCATTGGGGCAGCTTGCGGCACACTGGCGCAAGCAATTCACTATACCGCTGATAGCGATCACCGGCAGCAATGGCAAGACCACTGTGAAGGAGATGCTCGCAAGCATCCTTCGCACAGCCGCTGGCAGCGACGATGCAGTGCTGGCAACCGCAGGAAATCTCAACAACGACATCGGTTTACCGCTGACCCTGCTGAAGATGGGAAGGCAGCATCGTTACGCAGTGATCGAAATGGGCATGAATCATCCCGGAGAGATCGATTATCTGACGCATATCGCATGTCCCGATATGGCGCTTGTGAATAATGCCGGCATTGCGCATCTGGAAGGTGTTGGTACTGTAGAAGCAGTGGCTAGGGCGAAAGGAGAGATCTTTGCCGGGCTGCAGGCAAATGGTACAGCGATCATCAATGCCGATGATGAATCCGCGCCCTTGTGGAGATCCCTCGTGGGCGCTCACCCGTTGCTCGAGTTTGGTCTGGACCAGCATGCAGATGTGTCAGGTCGATGGCATCCGAAAGGGTTTGGCTTGCAAATCGAAGTTCGAACGCCGCAGGGAAATTTCACCACTGATCTTCAAGTGCCGGGAGAACACAACGCATGCAATGCATTGGCGGCGACCGCCGCAGCAATCGGATTGAATATTCCGCTGGAGGCAATCGCATCCGGCCTGGAAAGATTCGGTGGTGTTTCCGGACGCATGCAACGCAAACCTGCCAGGAACGGAGCAGTGCTGATCGATGACACCTACAATGCCAATCCCGCTTCGCTGAACGCTGCGATCGGGGTTCTGGCAATGGCCGCCGGGAAAAGGGTGCTGGTGCTTGGCGACATGGGCGAACTGGGCGAAAAGGCTGGAGCCTTCCATGCGGAAACCGGGAAAGCGGTGCGTGATGCCGGGATCGAACGGCTATTTACTCTGGGAGCATTAAGCGCAAACGCAGCGAAAGAATTCGGCAGTGGTGCGCGCCACTTTGAAAATATAGAGGATTTGCAGGGAGCGCTGGAGAAAGAACTGGATGACAACACCACGGTTCTGGTGAAGGGTTCGCGCTTCATGAAAATGGAACGCGTAGTGAAATTTCTGGAAGAAGGAAAAAACACTGATTCACCTCGATTGCAGGAGGAATCATGCTCCTAGCGCTCTCTCAATGGCTGGCCCTGGACGTAAGATTCTTCAGCGTATTCAATTACATCACGCTGCGCACCGTAATTGCGGCCATGACTGCGCTGGGGATATCTTTTCTGGTCGGCCCGAAAATGATCCGCAAACTCACCGCCTATAAAATCGGTCAGTCGGTGCGCAACGACGGTCCACAAACGCACCTGGTAAAAGCGGGTACACCGACCATGGGCGGCGCACTGATTCTGATATCGATTGCGATCACTACTTTGCTGTGGGGCGACTTGCGCAATCAATATGTATGGGTGGTGCTGCTCGCCACGCTTGGCTTTGGTGTGATCGGCTGGATCGATGACTATCGCAAGGTAGTGCATCGCAACCCCAAAGGCCTGTCGGCCAAAGCCAAGATGTTCTGGCAGTCCATAATCGCTTTGGCTATCGGGTTTTATTTGTGGAACAGCGCCAGCCTTCCTGCCCATACCGAACTCATTGTTCCATTCCTGAAGTTTTTGGTGTTTCCGCTTCCCGCGATGCTGTTCGTGGCGCTTACCTATTTTGTAATTGTCGGTTCAAGCAATGCGGTGAACCTGACCGACGGATTGGACGGGCTGGCTATTATGCCTACCGTACTGGTGAGCGGCGCGCTGGCGCTGTTCGCGTATGTGGCGGGCAACGCAGTGTTTTCGAAATATCTCGGTATTCCATACATCCCGGGTGCAGGCGAACTTGCTGTGTTCTGCGGCGCGATCTCCGGTGCAGGCTTGGCATTCTTGTGGTTCAACGCTTACCCCGCAGAAGTGTTCATGGGCGATGTCGGCGCACTTGCGCTTGGAGCTGCACTCGGCACGGTGGCAGTGATCGTGCGTCAGGAACTGGTGCTGTTCATCATGGGAGGAGTATTCGTGGTCGAAGCGGTCTCGGTGATGATCCAAGTGGTTTCGTTCAAGCTGACAGGAAAGCGCGTTTTCCGAATGGCG
>QJWF01000225.1 GCA_003235435.1 Nitrosomonadales bacterium | reverse complement strand
CCAAGATAGCAGTATGGAGCACTGTCCAAAGCTTGGAACAGCAGTGGAAAGTCTGTCTATTTCAAAGGGCTGGGAGCAAGCTGGAATGAATGAATTCATTCCTCATGATTTGTTCCGAGAATTGGAGTGAAAGCTTCAAATAGCCTGCCACGATGATTCAAAGTTCAATCGAATTGCCAAGCCGATCCGCTCAAGCGGGGTCCCTGCTCCGCCTTCCGAGGTGCTACTCCCACTCTATCGTTGCGGGGGGTTTGCCGGAAATGTCGTACACGACGCGGTTGATTCCGCGCACTTCATTGATGATACGGTTGGAGATCTTGCCCAACAGCGCGTGGGGTAGCTCCGCCCAGTGAGCGGTCATGAAATCCTGTGTTTGTACTGCGCGCAATGCCACCACCCATTCATAGGTGCGACCGTCACCCATTACGCCGACACTTCTGACAGGCAGGAACACGGTAAAAGCCTGTGAGGTCTTATCGTACCATCCGGAAGCCCGCAATTCCTCGATGAAGATCGCATCGGCACGACGCAGTAAGTCGGCATATTCACGCTTGACTTCTCCCAGTATGCGAACGCCGAGTCCCGGGCCGGGGAATGGATGGCGATACACCATGTCATGCGGCAGACCCAGCGCCACGCCGAGTTCGCGCACTTCGTCCTTGAAAAGCTCGCGCAAAGGCTCCAGCAGGTTCAGGTGCAGGCTTTCCGGCAATCCGCCAACGTTATGGTGGGACTTGATGGTGTGTGCCTTCTTGGTTTTCGCTCCGGCCGACTCGATAACGTCAGGGTAAATGGTTCCCTGCGCCAGCCACTTGGCTTGCGGTAATTTCCTTGCCTCGCGATGGAATACTTCGACGAACTCGCGGCCTATGACTCTTCGCTTCTGCTCCGGATCTGACACGCCGGCAAGATGATGAAGGAATTCGTTGCTCGCATCGACGTGGATGACTCTCATGCACAGATTCCTGGCAAAGGTATCCATGACCTGTGCCCCTTCATTCAAGCGCAACAGGCCGTTATCCACGAACACACAGGTAAGCTGGTCTCCGATCGCGCGATGAATCAATGCAGCCGCTACCGATGAATCCACCCCGCCGGACAATCCAAGAATGACCTCGTCCCCGCCGACCTGGGTGCGGATCCTTTCCACCGCTTCGCTGACGTAATCCGGCATGTTCCAATCCTGCGCACAACCGCAGATATCATGCACGAACCTGCTCAGGATCGCTTTGCCTTGCGGGGTATGCGTCACTTCAGGATGGAACTGCAACGCGTAATAGCGCCTTGCCTCGTCTGCCATGCCCGCGATGGGCGTCGTAATATTGCTCGCGATCACCGCGAATCCTGGCGGCAATTTAGTCACCTTGTCGCCATGGCTCATCCAAACCTCGATCAAACCGTGCCCTTGGTCGTTGATTCGGTCCTGAATATCCCGCAGCAATGCAGAATGGCCCCGCGCACGAACCTCTGCGTAACCGAATTCCCGTACCGGGCCATTCTCGACCTCGCCGCCCAATTGCGCGGACATGGTCTGCATGCCGTAACAGATACCCAGCACCGGCACGCCCAGTTCGAAAACGATCTGCGGTGCGCGCGGCGTATCGCCTTCGGTGACGGAATTCGGCCCGCCGGAGAGAATGATGCCGCTGGGATCGAATCCGCGAATGAATGCATCGTCCACATCATGGGGATGCAACTCGCAATAGACATGTGTTTCGCGAACCCTGCGAGCGATCAACTGGGTGTATTGCGAGCCGAAATCGAGGATCAGGATCTTTTTATGGGACATATATCAGGACAGGAGATCAAGAATCAGGATGCGGTCTTGCTCATGATGCCATCCTCGATCCAGCGGATTTATTCGATATGGTAATTCGGTGCTTCCTTGGTGATTTGAACATCATGCACATGCGACTCCCGGATACCGGAAGAAGTGATTTCGATGAACTCGGCTTTGGTGTGCATCGTTGCGATATCCGGACAACCGAGATATCCCAAGCTGGAACGCAGACCGCCCATCAATTGATGGATCACCGCGATCACGCTGCCCTTGTAGGGAACCCGCCCTTCCACGCCCTCCGGCACCAGTTTGTCCTGGTTGGCCTCGCTGTCCTGGAAATAGCGGTCGCTGGAACCCTGTTGCATCGCCCCAAGACTGCCCATGCCGCGATAGGATTTGTAGGAACGGCCCTGGAACAGCTCGATTTCACCCGGAGATTCCTCTGTGCCGGCAAATAACCCGCCCAGCATCACCGCATGCGCACCGGACGCGATCGCCTTGGCGATATCACCCGAGTAACGGATGCCGCCGTCTGCGACCAGCGGCACACCGGTTCCCTGCAGGGCTCTGGAAACGCTCTGGATTGCCGCAATCTGCGGAACACCGACTCCCGCTACGATGCGCGTGGTGCAAATCGAGCCAGGGCCGATGCCGACTTTCACTCCGTCGGCACCGTGATCCAGCAGTGCCTTTGCCGCAACGCCAGTTGCGATATTGCCGCCGATCACCTCGACGTGTGGAAAGTTGCTCTTGACCCACTTGACACGATCCAGCACGCCTTGCGAATGGCCGTGGGCAGTGTCCACCACAATCACATCAACGCCCGCCTCAGCCAGCAATGCAACGCGCTCTTCGGTTCCCTCGCCCACACCAACCGCAGCGCCGGCACGCAAACGGCCATGACTGTCTTTGCAAGCCAATGGATGTTCGCTGGCCTTGAGGATGTCTTTCACCGTCATCAGGCCGCGCAATTCGAATGCGTCGTTCACCACCAGTACCCGCTCGATCCGGTGCCTGTGCATCAGTGCTCGCGCCTCTTCGAGACTGGCGTTCTCCCTGACGGTGATGAGGC
>QJWF01000154.1 GCA_003235435.1 Nitrosomonadales bacterium | reverse complement strand
CCTGAATCAGCAACTGCGCGCGAACATGATTTGCACGACGCGGCATTGCAGCGGGTACTACGCCCAGAATTTCCAGGGAACCTGGAAATTCCATCGACTGGCTCAATTCAACGGCAGTCTTGCGAGCGTCATTCAGATAGCGGAAAACTTCATTCTCCTGTTTGCTCTCCGCACGCAATAGGGCCTGGTAGACAAACGGCGGGAAGCGGGCTATTTGACGATCGGCCAGCTGCGATGCCGCCCAACCTTCAAAATCATAGTTATGCAAAGCGCGGAACAGGGGATGTTCGGGGAAGGATGTCTGGATCAGCACCTCTCCCGGCTTGTCGGCACGGCCGGCACGGCCGGCAACCTGCACCAATTGCGCGAAAAGTCTTTCTGCCGCTCGGAAATCGCTGCTGTAAAGCGCTGTATCAGGGTTTAGCACACCTACCAGGGTTAGCGCGGGAAAGTCGTGACCCTTCGCAAGCATCTGCGTTCCGATCAGTATGTCAACTTCGTTCGCGCGTATCCGTTCCCTCATATCGCGCCATGCACGCTTGTTGCGCGTGCTGTCGCGGTCCACCCGCAGGATACGCGCACCAGGAAAACTCTCTTGCAAAACACTCTCCACGCGCTGAGTGCCACTGCCGACCGGTTGAAGGCCGGCATTTCCGCAACTCGGGCAGACTTGCGGCACGCGGGTCTGGTAACCGCAATGATGGCAGCGCAACCTTTTTTCCTTGAGATGCAAAACCATATTGCCCGCACAATGTTGGCATCCCGATATCCAGCCGCAGCCGGTGCACATCAGCACCGGTGCATAACCGCGCCGATTAATGAATATAAGGCTCTGTTCGTGTCGCGCTAAGCGTTGATCGATCTCGCCAAGAAGATTTTCACTGATGCCATGGTGCATAACGGTTTGATCGATGTTGATACACCGCACAGCGGGCAAACGCGATTTGTCTTGTGCGCGCCCAATAAGCTTGAGCAGCTTATAACGGCCGGTTTGCGCATTGTGGTAACTTTCAAGGGATGGCGTGGCTGAACCGAGCACGATGGGAATACCGTATTGATGTGCCCGGAAGACCGCGACGTCGCGTGCAGAATACCGCAAACCGTCCTGCTGTTTGAATGAACTGTCGTGTTCCTCATCCACGACGATCAATGCCAGCCGTGGCAATTCTGCGAACACCGACAGTCTTGTTCCGAGCACGATCTGCGCAACTCCCGACTGCGCAAGTTGCCAATTATGCAGACGCTCGCCTTCGGAAAGGCCGCTGTGCAGACTGATTAGCTCGACATCAGGGAAACGGTTGTGGAAATATTGTTCCAGTTGCGGCGTGAGATTGATTTCCGGCACCAGCAGCAACACTTGTCCGCCATTAAGCATCTTATGGTGCATCATGTGCACATATGCCTCGGTCTTGCCGCTGCCTGTGATACCATGCAGCAGAAAGCAAGCATACCCCTGCACGTGTTCTACTTCATTCACCGCTCGCTGCTGCTCGCCAGTCAGCGTATGCGCATTTTCAAAGATGTGGGTTGCTGCGGAAGTGGGCACCCCATCCATTTGGTCGACATATCCCTGCTGAACGAGCATCTTGAGTTGTACTCCGGCTGACGGGGACAAAGCCTTGAGTTGCGCGATATTGCACGGGTTCTCTTTCAGCTTCGCAAGTATGCGTCGTTGCACCACTTTACGCACGGGGAAATCATCCAGGTCAAGCGCCGCGCCGTCGGGACTCAGGCGATAAACCAGAAAGGTTTTCCCGACTACAGGTTTGCCGGACCGCAAACGTGCCGGCAAGGCCGATAACGCAGTCTGTCCGACAGGATATCGATAATAGTCGCTGCAAAATCGAAGCAGGTCGAGCAATCCCCTGGACAAGGGTGCGCTGTCATGCAGCACCTTAATGACCGGCTTGAGGCGCTCCCGCGGCATCTCGGAAACGTCTGCGATTTCCATCACCACCCCTACCATCCGCCTGTGCCCGAACTGGACGATTACCCTCTGGCCTGTCGAAACCTCGATATCTTCGCCCATCTTGTAGTCGAACAAGGCGGGCAGCGGCACATCAAGAGCGATACGAACAATGGTCATTTTTTCTCACGCAATTCAACAAAGCAATTGTCGCAGAAATGCAAAAGCCGCAGGTGTCATCCTGCGGGTTTTGTCGAAACACATCAACTGTATATCAGTGATACTTGCGGCTCAGCTCGTGCACCGCTGCAATCAGCGCTGCGGCATGTTCCGGATTTGAATGTTGAGAAATGCCATGGCCCAGATTGAATACATGGCCGCTGCCATAACCGTAACTGCCAAGGATACGCTCGACTTCGGCACGAATCGCATCGGGGGAAGCAAACAACACTGCCGGATCCATGTTACCCTGCAACGCAACCTTGTTGCCGACCAACTGGCGCGCAATGCCGATATCCATTGTCCAGTCCAGCCCCACTGCATCACAGCCGATATTGGCAATGCTCTCTATCCACAGTCCTCCACCTTTGGTGAACACAATCGACGGGATCTTTACGCCGTCCTTTTCCTTGATCAGCCCATCCACGATACGCTGGGTATAGGCCAACGAGAATTCGTGGAAAGCCGCATGCGATAACACGCCACCCCACGAGTCGAAAATCATCACGGCTTGCGCGCCTGCCTCGATCTGTGCGTTAAGATAGGCGGTCACTGCCTGTGCGGTAACGTCGAGAATGTGGTGCATAAGTTTTGGTTCGTTGTACATCAGGGTCTTGACCTTGGCGTATTCGTCGCTGCCGCCTCCTTCCACCATGTAACATGACAGAGTGAATGGGCTGCCCGAAAACCCGATTAGAGGCACGCGGCCATCCAGCGCATTGCGAATCTGCTTCACAGCATCGGTCACATAGCGCAGGTCCTTAGCCACATCCGGCACCCGCAATGCCTTGATGGCTGCCGCATCATTTAACGGGCGTTCAAACTTGGGTCCCTCACCCTCTGAAAAATACAGGCCCAGTCCCATGGCATCCGGTACGGTAAGGATGTCCGAAAAAAGGATCGCTGCATCCAGCGGGAAACGGTCCAGGGGTTGCAAGGTGACTTCAGTGGCAAAGTCGGGGCTCTTGCACAGGCCGAGAAAACTTCCGGCACGTTTGCGTGTCTCGCGGTATTCCGGCAGGTAACGGCCGGCCTGACGCATCATCCACAACGGTGTGTATTCGGTGGGCTGACGCAACAGGGCACGCAGAAATGTATCGTTTTTCAGTTTAAAGTTCATTTTCTATTCCAGGTTGATTTAGCGAGGTAGTACCGATGATCCCATTAAATATTCGTCAACAGCGCGCGCGCACTGGCGTCCTTCGCGTATTGCCCACACCACCAGTGATTGACCGCGACGCATGTCGCCAGCGGCGAACACCTTGTTTGTACTGCTGAGGTAATTATCGGTATTAGCCTTGACGTTGCCGCGGGCGTCCTTTTCCACACCGAAAGCATCCAGGATCTTCTGCTCAGGGCTGACAAAACCCATTGCTAGCAGTACCAGATCGGCCTTGATCTCAAACTCGCTGCCTGTAATCTCGCTCATCTTGCCATCCTTCCACTCGACCCGCACTGCACGCAGCTTTTCGACCTTGCCGTTGCTGCCGACGAATTCCTTGGTGACGATGGACCACTCTCGTTGCGCACCCTCCTCATGCGAACTGGAAGTTCGGAGCTTGATGGGCCAGTTCGGCCAAACCAGATATCTGTCTTCCCTTTCTGGAGGGCGAGGCATCACTTCGAACTGAGTGACTGACAATGCACCATGTCGATTCGAAGTGCCGACGCAATCCGAACCGGTATCGCCGCCGCCAATCACCACTACATGTTTGCCATTCGCGCTGATCGGGTTCTTTCCGTCTCCTGCCACTTCCTTGTTCTGCGGGATCAGGAATTCCAGCGCGAAATGCACCCCTTTCAATTCACGGCCCGGTATCGGCAAGTCGCGGGCAGATTCTGCTCCGCCCGACAAGACCACTGCATCGAAATTATTCAGCAATTCTTCAGGGCTGATGGTCTTTTTGGCATCATTGGCAGTGCATTTTCCAAGCGCCTCCTTGCCGATGAATACTGAAGTTTGAAAGGTAACACCCTCGGCCTGCATCTGAGCAATGCGCCAGTCTATCAGGCGCTTGTCGAGCTTGAAATCGGGAATGCCGTAACGCAGCAATCCTCCAATTCTGCTGTTCTTCTCGAACACAGTAACGCTGTGGCCGGCACGGGCCAGCTGCTGCGCCGCGGCCAGCCCAGCAGGGCCGGATCCTACGATGGCGACCTTTTTGCCGGTCTTTTTTTGCGGGGGCTGCGGCACGACCCAACCGTTCTCTCCGCCCTTGTCGATGATCGCGTGCTCTATGGACTTGATGCCTACCGCGTTGTTGTTGATGTTCAGCGTGCAAGCTGCCTCGCACGGCGCGGGGCAAATACGCCCGGTGAACTCAGGGAAGTTGTTGGTCGAATGCAATACGTCCAGAGCTTCACGCCAGTTTCCACGATACACCAGATCGTTCCAGTCCGGGATGATGTTGTTGACCGGGCATCCGCTGGTACAAAACGGGATGCCGCAATCCATGCAGCGCGCGGCCTGGATATTTGCCTGCTCGTCGTTAAGGTGCATCACGAACTCGCGGTAGTTCCTGCGTCTTTCCGCAACGGGCAGGCTGACCTCGTTGACACGCATGAATTCCATGAATCCGGTAAGCTTGCCCATTATGCGGCCTCCTTCTGCTTGACTTGTTGCGCCGCCATTTCCTGCAATGCTCGCCGATAATCGGTCGGCATCACTTTGGTGAACTTGTTCAGATAATCCGGCCAGTTATCCAGGATGTGTCTGGCGCGCGAACTGTTCGTGTAGCGCAAGTGCTTTTCGATCAGGTCGCGCAAAGCAAACTCGTCTGCCTTGTCGAGATGGTTGAAATGCACCCGTCCATGCATTTCCACTTCACCCGTTTCGCTGGCCTCCGCCTCAGCGGGAACCGGCTCCAGCGCCACCATGGACAGGTTGCAGCGCTTTTTGAAACCTCCATCCTCATCCAGTACATATGCAACACCGCCGGACATTCCTGCGGCGAAGTTGCGCCCCGTCTGTCCCAACACCACCACCATGCCACCGGTCATGTATTCGCAACCATGGTCCCCCAGGCCCTCCACCACTGCTGTCGCTCCCGAATTGCGAACTGCAAATCGCTCCCCGGCCACACCGCTGAAATAGCATTCGCCGGATGTTGCTCCATACAGCACGGTATTGCCGACAATGATGTTTTCATGCGCAACCAGTTTCGATTCTGCTGGCGGCATGATAGCGACGCGACCTCCGCATAAGCCCTTCCCGACATAGTCATTGCCTTCGCCGTGCAATTCGAAGGAAATACCTCGCGCGAGGAAAGCGGCAAAACTCTGCCCGGCCGTTCCGTTGAATTTCACCGTAATGGTGTCGTCAGGTAAACCCGTTTGACCATAACGCTTGGCGACTTCATGCGACAACATTGTGCCGACGGTGCGGTTGACATTGCTGATATCGCTGCTGATCACCACAGGCTGCCGGCTGTCCAGTGCATTTTTTGCCTGTTCGATCAGGTTTATGTCCAGTGCTTTTTGCAGCGCGTGATCCTGTTCTTCGGTATGGCTGCGCGCAACCTCGGCCGCTACGTTCGGCTGCTGAAATATCCTGGACAAATCCAAGCCTTTGGCTTTCCAATGCGCAATACCATGTCTCATTTCAAGCAGATCGCTGCGCCCGATCAACTCGTCGAACTTTCGGAAGCCAAGCTGCGCCATAAATTCACGCACTTCTTCCGCTACGAAGAAAAAATAGTTCACCACGTGATCGGGTTGCCCGGTGAATTTCTTGCGCAATACCGGATCCTGCGTCGCCACTCCCACCGGACACGTGTTGAGGTGACACTTGCGCATCATGATGCAGCCTTCAACCACCAGGGGGGCGGTGGCGAAACCGAATTCGTCTGCGCCCAGAAGTGCGCCGATCAGCACGTCGCGGCCGGTCTTGATCTGGCCGTCGACTTGCAAAGCGATGCGTCCACGCAACTGGTTCAGCACCAATGTTTGTTGAGCTTCGGCCAAACCAAGTTCCCATGGAGTGCCGGCATGTTTGATCGAAGAAATTGGCGAAGCACCTGTTCCGCCGTCGTATCCGGATATGGTGATGTGATCTGACTTGGCCTTGGCCACACCAGCGGCCACAGTACCCACGCCCACTTCCGATACCAGTTTGACCGAGATAGATGCAGAAGGATTGGCGTTCTTCAGGTCATGGATAAGTTGCGCCAGGTCTTCAATCGAGTAAATGTCATGATGCGGTGGCGGGGAAATCAGCCCGACTCCCGGCACCGAAAAGCGTAGTTGCGCAATGTATTCGGAAACCTTGTGCCCGGGTAATTGGCCACCCTCGCCAGGCTTGGCTCCCTGTGCCATCTTGATCTGTATTTGGTCAGCACTGCTCAGATATTCCGCTGTGACGCCAAAACGACCGGAGGCCACCTGCTTGATGCGCGAACGCAGCGAATCGCCCGTCTTCATCTGAAGGTCACGCTCAATACGGCCCTTACCTATTATCTCGGACAGCATCTCGCCGCCTTTGAGTGTCTTGAAGCGTGCCGGATCCTCCCCGCCTTCGCCGGTATTCGACTTTCCGCCTATGCGATTCATCGCAACCGCCAATGTGGTGTGCGCTTCGGTGGAGATCGAGCCAAGTGACATTGCGCCGGTAGCAAAACGCTTTACAATCTCTTTTGCCGGTTCGACTTCTTCCAGCGGTAACCCCGCGCCGGCCGGCTTGATCTCGAACAAGCCTCGCAAAGTCTTCAACTTAGTGCTTTGCTCATTGATCAGCCTCGCGTAATCCTTGTAGGTTGCGGCATTGTTGGTACGCGTAGCAAGCTGCAATTTCGCAACGGATTCGGGAGTCCACATGTGCTCTTCGCCGCGCACCCGCCATGCATATTCACCGCCTGCATCAAGTGCATTGGCCAGCACCGGATCCGTTCCGAACGCACTGTAGTGAGTCCGCACCGCCTCTTCTGCAACTATGCTCAGGCCGATACCACCGATCTGGGAAGACGTTCCGGTGAAATACTCAGCCACGAATTCGGTGTTCAAACCTACCGCCTCAAAGATCTGTGCACCGCAGTAGGATTGGTAGGTTGATATCCCCATCTTGGACATCACTTTCATCAATCCCTTGTTGATCGCCTTGATGAAACGTTTCTTGGCTTCTTTCGAGTCAACTCCTGCCGGCAGATTCATCGAGGCGATGGTTTCATAGACAAGCCATGGGCATACCGCCTCAGCGCCATACCCTGCTAGCAAAGCAAAGTGATGAACCTCGCGGGCAGAACCGGTATCGACCACCAGGCCCGTGCTGGTGCGAAGACCCTTGTGCACCAGATGAAGATGCACTCTCGAACATGCAACCAGCGCCGGAATGGCCACGCGCTGAGAAGACATGGCACGGTCAGACAAGATCAAAACGTTATAGCCATCCAACACGGCCTTGTCGGCAGCAGCACAAAGCGCCTTAATTGCTTTCTCGCAACCCGGGGCACCCTGTTTCACCGGATATGTAATATCGAGTAACAGCGAACGGTAACGTCCTTGAGTAAGACGGTCTATGCTACGAAGTTTTGCGATGTCATCATTTGACAATACCGGCTGATGAACTTCGAGGCGCAATGCCGGATTGGTTTCCTCGATACCGAACAAGTTCGGCTTCGGTCCAATGAACGAGGTCAGCGACATCACGATCTCTTCACGTATAGGATCGATCGGAGGATTAGTCACTTGTGCGAACAACTGCTGGAAATAATCATAGAACGAGCGATTTTTGTTCGACAGCACCGGCAAGGCTGCATCCGCCCCCATCGAACCGGTAGCCTCTTCTGCGGCATTCACCATCGGCGCCAGGATGAATTTCAGGTCCTCCTGCGAATAACCAAAAGCCTGTTGTGTATCCAGCAAAGAAGCATTGAGTTTTGTGCTGGCAGCAACTTCCGGCAAATCCCCAAGGAAATAGCGGGATTTCTCTATCCACTTGCGATAAGGTTTTGCTGTGGCGAGTTGTGCCTTCAACTCGGCATCATCCACGATGCGCCCGGTCTGTGTGTCGATCAAAAACATTTTGCCAGGCTGTAAACGCCATTTCTTGACGATCTTGTGCTGCGGAATATCCAGCACGCCCATCTCGGACGCCATAAGCACCAGGTCATCGTCAGTGATCAGATAGCGCGCCGGACGCAATCCGTTTCGATCAAGTGTTGCACCTATCATACGGCCGTCGGTGAAAGCGACCGCTGCAGGACCATCCCACGGCTCCATAAGAGCTGCGTGGTACTCATAGAACGCGCGGCGTTCCTCGTCCATCAGCGGATTTCCGGCCCAGGCTTCGGGAATCAGCAGCATCATCGCATGCGGCAGCGAATATCCGCCCGCCACAAGCAATTCCAGAGCATTGTCGAAGCAAGCCGAATCGGACTGCCCCTCTACGATCAATGGCCAGAGTTTTTCCAAGTCCTCACCCAGCAACCTGGAAGACATCGCAGCATGACGCGCAGCCATCCAGTTGACATTGCCCCTCACTGTGTTGATCTCGCCGTTGTGCGCGATCATGCGGAAAGGATGCGCCAGATCCCAGGTAGGAAAGGTATTGGTCGAAAACCGTTGGTGTACCAGCGCCAGTGCGCTTACAACCGCGGTATCCTGCAAATCAAGATAATATTTGCCTACCTGGTTAGCCAACAGCATACCCTTGTAGACGATAGTACGCGAGGACATTGACGGTATATAAAATCCATTGCTCCGGGATCCTGACAATTTGCTTACCGAATGTTCCACGGTCTTGCGAATCACCAGCAGCTTGCGTTCGAATGAATCGGCATCCCCACAATTTGTTCCTCTCGCGACGAACACCTGGCGCACCACAGGTTCGGCTTTTTTTACGCTTTCAGCCAGACCCGAACCATCCACCGGCACATCCCGCCAACACAGCAGGTGCTGACCTTCGGCTGCAATTTTTTCCGCAATGATCTTTTCGCAAGCGGCTCTTGCCGCCTCATCCCGCGGCAGGAACATCATGCCCACGGCATAACTGCCGACCGGCGGCAATCCTATTCCCTGAGCAGCGCATTGTGCACGCAGGAATGCATCGGGAATCTGCAAAAGAATGCCCGCGCCATCTCCTGCAAGGGGATCGGCTCCCACTGCACCGCGATGGGTCAGATTCTCCAGTATTTTTAGTCCCTGAAGAACCGTGTCATGGCTCGGTATGCCTTTGATATTGGCGACAAAACCAACCCCGCAGGCATCGCGT
>QJWF01000070.1 GCA_003235435.1 Nitrosomonadales bacterium | reverse complement strand
GAAGCTTTGGTGATTTTTTTTCATACGCCCCTCAATAATTCCAAGAATTGTTGTTCATCGAGCACCGCAATGCCCAGTTCGCGTGCCTTTTCCAGCTTGCTTCCCGCCTCGGCGCCCGCCACGACATAGTCGGTTTTCTTCGACACGCTGCCCGCCACTTTCGCGCCCAGCGCTTCCAATTTTTCCTTCGCTTGCTCGCGGGCCATAGCGAGTGTACCAGTAAGCACAAACGTCTTGCCAGCCAAAGGAAGTCCTTCCTTCGGTGCGGCCGCACTTTCCTTCGGACTCAATCCGCCCCTGTTCCTGTCCAACAAGGCCTCGATCACATCGACGTTGTGTTTTTCAGAGAAGAAAGCCACGATACTTTGCGCGACTATCGGGCCTACATCCGGCACCGTTTGCAACTTTTCCTCATCCGCATGCATCAGGTTTTTCAGCGTGCCGAAATGACGCGCAAGATCTTTCGCGGTCGCCTCGCCGACGTTGCGGATGCCCAGGGCGTAGATGAAGCGTGCCAGTGCAGGCTGTCTGCTGCGTTCGATGGCTTCCAGCAGATTGCTTGCCGACTTCTCCCCCATGCGTTCCAGTCCGGAGAGCATCTGTAGATTCATCCTGCTCTTGTCAAACAGATCGGCCGGCGTGCTGACGAGGCCGCCATCCACCAGTTGATCCACCAGTTTGTCGCCCAGCCCTTCGATGTCCATCGCCCGGCGGCTGGCAAAATGCAGCAGCGCCTGCTTGCGCTGCGCCGGGCAGAACAGTCCGCCGCTGCAACGCCAGTCCGCTTCGCCCTCCTCGCGCGTGATGGCGCTGCCGCAGACGGGACACTTGCCGCCAAGCAGCTCGTACATATCGAATCGCTTGCCTGTTTTTTTCGGCCGCTTGTCGAGCACCACGCTGACCACTTCCGGGATGACATCGCCCGCGCGGCGCACGATCACCGTGTCGCCGATGCGTACATCCTTGCGCCGCGTCTCGTCCTCGTTGTGCAGCGTCGCGTTGCTGACGGTCGTGCCGCCGACGAACACCGGTTCCAACTTGGCGACCGGCGTGAGCTTGCCGGTGCGCCCGACCTGTATATCGATGTCGTGAACCACGGTTATCTGTTCCTCCGCCGGGTATTTGTGCGCTACCGCCCAGCGCGGTTCGCGCGACACGTAACCGAGTCGTTCCTGCAAGGCCAAACTGTTGACCTTGTACACCACGCCGTCGATGTCGAACGGCAGGCTGTCGCGCTGTGCCTCGATTCGCCGATGGAATCCGATCAGTCCTTGGGCGCCGTGCACCACCGCGCGTTCATTGCTCACGGGCACATTCATGTTTTTCAATGCATCGAGTACGGCACTGTGCGTAGCCGGCAACTTCCACCCTTCAGTCTTGCCCAGCCCGTACGCAAAGAACGACAACCGTCGTTTCGCAACCAATGACGGATCGAGTTGGCGGATGCCGCCTGCAGCTCCGTTGCGCGGATTCACCAGCGTAGGCAAACCCTGGGCTCTTTGCTTTTCGTTGTAACGCCTGAAATCGCGGCGCGACATGTACACTTCGCCGCGCACTTCCAGCACGGCGGCATTGCAATCCGCAAGCCTTAGCGGAATGTGCCGTATGGTGCGGACATTCTGTGTCACGTCCTCTCCGACCGTACCATCGCCACGCGTGGAAGCCTGTTCCAGCACGCCGTGCACATAACGCAGATTGATCGCGAGGCCATCGAATTTCAGCTCGCAGGCATATTCTACCGGCGCATCCCCCGCGCTCAACTTCAGCTCCTTGCGTATCCTTGTATCGAACGCGATCGCACCCTGGTCGCTGATGTCGGTCTCGGTGCGGATCGACAGCATCGAAACTTCGTGACGCACCTGCTGAAAACTGTCCAGCGGTTTTCCGCCCACGCGCTGGGTCGGGGAATCATGAAGTTCGAGTAATTCAGGGTACTTTTCTTCCAGTGCCTGCAGTTCCTGGAATAACTTGTCGTACTCCGCATCGGGGATCAGTGGTTGGTCGAGCACATAATACTGATAATCGTGCTTCCCTATCTCATTGCGCAATTGAAAAGCGCGTTTGCTGGCTTCTTTCAGACTTGCCATCAGGAAAACAGTCTGAGCGCATGCGCACTGCCCGGCGTTATGCCGTTGTTGCGCATCAAGGCTTCCACTCCGGCAATCTGCGCACGGCTCACATCCAGACCCTTGTCGCCGAGCGGCATGCGGTGATCATCCACCACGCTGAGTTGCAGCCCCCTGGCAAGCTCGTTCGCGACACGCATCATCTGGTCGAAGCGTTGTGTCGGATCCTCAACGCGAGGAACATCGAGCAACATGGTGATTCCCGCGGTGGCAAATGTCTCCAGCGTGTGATGCTGGAACGGCACGGTATCCTGGTTGATCAGGCTGAACAGGCTGTTGCCGTGAGCATCCAGCAAATGGAAAGCACCGTCCGCCTCCAGCGTCATGCCGTGCAGGCCGGCGGCACGCGATATGTCGATGGCGCGTATCAGCCTGTCGCCGGACGGAACCAGGTTTACCCCGACCATCTGGTCGACCGAGGCACAGAACTCGTCCAGTTGTACCGCTTGATGATAGGCAGCTTCGACATCCGGGACCGTGGTCCGGGCGTCGATATGCCTGGCGACACCCATCACCAGATCGCGAAAATCAGCCAGTTTCGCAGCGCTGATCGCTCCGCTCCGGTCCACCAACTGCAGCGCAATGCGATAGCGCTGATACAGCGTATGGCTCTCCGCGATCACGCGCTCCCACCGGTCCGTAGCCTGCGTCATGCCGCACACCTGCACCGGTTTGCGAAAATCGAACTTTCGTTGCCACAAACCCACCAGCACGGCGGCGGGACCCGGTTCCGAAAGCTGCAACTCGATGATGAAATCGCTGCTCGCGTTCAGCAGCGCGCATGGTTCTTCCTGCAAGGCGATTGCGTGCGATTCCGCTGCGATCTCCTCCGGCTCCGGTCGGATATCCTTCTCAACAGGCGTTGCTGCGCTGCCCTCGTACAGCGCGTCCGCATGACTCGCCTTGAATATCGAACCATATTTGCGCCGATACCGCCATTGCTGCCACCATCCATAGGCATATACAGCGGCTACTGCAACCACTCCTATGGACAATAATGCAATTTGCAATTCACTCATATGAATTCTGATCGAGAATACGCAAGAAGATACAGATTATCTCACGGTAAAAGGCGATCCAACACCCTTCCCGATTCAAGCAGAGCTTTGAATTCCCCTGCAGGCACGGGATTGCTGAAATAATAGCCCTGCATCATTTCGCAATCGAGATTGGTCAGAAAACGAAGTTGCTCGGCTGTCTCCACGCCTTCTGCGATCACACGCAAGCCCAGGCTTCGTGCCATGACGATCACTGCGCTGACGATCGCCGCATCATCGCTATCCTCGGTCAGATCGCGCACAAATGACTTGTCGACCTTGAGCATATTGACCGGGAACTTCTTCAGGTAGGAAAGACTGGAATAGCCGGTGCCAAAATCATCGATCGAGATCCTGATACCCATCCGATTCAGCTTGTCAAGCATGACAATGGCCCGTTCCGGACTTTTCATCACAGCCGATTCGGTAATCTCAAGTTCCAGGGCGCTGGCCAGCATGCCGCTAAGCGACAAGGCCTGGGAAACAGTCTTCACCAGGTTACGGTCATGAAGTTGTACCGGCGAAAGATTCACAGACATCGATATTTCCGGCAATCCCTGCGCCCGCCATTGCTGGTTCTGTCGGCATGCCTCTTCCAGTACCCAGTTCCCCACGGGAACAATCAGACCGGTTTCCTCGGCAATCTGGATGAATTCGGCGGGCGGAATCAGGCCATGATCGGGATGCTGCCAGCGAAGCAACGCTTCGGCCGAGACGATCCGACCATCGCGCAGATTAACCAGCGGCTGGTAATGCAATAGCAGCTCTTCCTTATTCAGCGCCTCGCGCAACATGTTTTCCATGCTGACGCGTTTTGCTATGGTGCGATTCATCGCAGGCGTAAAGAAGCGGTAACAATTGCGCCCAGCTTCCTTGGCCTGATACATCGCGGTGTCGGCATTCCTGATCAGGGTATCGCTGTCGGTGCCATCCTGAGGATAGACGCTCACCCCCAGGCTGGTAGACAAATGCACGGTGTGTACTTCCAACCGGTATGGTTGGGCGATGAACTCGATCAGTTTGGTGACGACTTGCATGATGTCGCCAACATCCTCAAGGTTGGGCAGCATGACGACGTATTCATCGCCGCCCTGTCTGCTTATGGTGTCGGTATTGCGCACACAATAACGGATGCGCCTCGTAACCTCCTGCAACAACAGGTCTCCGTAATGATGTCCCAGGGTGTCGTTGACATTCTTGAATCGATCCAGGTCCATGAACAGCAGGGCCACTTTGGTGTTCTGCCGCTCTGCATAGGTTATCGCCTGTTGCAAACGATCCTTGAACAGCATCCGGTTTGGCAGGCCTGTCAATACATCGTGCTGGGCCAGATAAGCCAAACGCTCCTCGGCGGCCTTGCGCTCGCTGATGTCGGACATGATCGCGATGTAGTGCGTGATCCTGCCATCCTTGTCACGGAGTGAACTGATGCTCAGCCATTCGGAAAAGATCTCGCCATTCTTGCGCCTGTCCAGCATCTCACCCTGCCATTTGCCGCCCGTCCTTATGGTTTCCCATAGATTTTTGTAGAAGCCTTCATCCATCATTCCGGAGGCAAGCAAACGCGGATTCTTTCCTATCACCTCATGCCGCGCATACCCGGTGATTTCCGTGAATGCCGGATTGACTGTGAGTATATTGTTGTCCATGTCGCAGATCATAATTGCCTCATTGGCGTTGTCGAACACCTTTTCGAACAGCTTGATCTTTTCTTCCGCCTGCTTGCGCGCCGTGATGTCGGTTTGCTCGGACAGAAAATGGGTGATGTTGCCGTTCTCGTCAAAGATCGGACTGATGGCTATATCTTCCCAGAGAAGCATTCCCTGCTTGCTCTTGTTCAGCAGTTCGCCGCGCCAAACAAGACCAGACAATATCGTGTTCCACATTTCACTATACACTTTGGGGGATGTCTGTCCCGACTGAAGTATCCTCATGTTCTTGCCGGCCACCTCCTCCGCCGAATAGCCGGTCAGGGCACTGAAATGCCTGTTCACATATTCTGCATTGCCATGGATATCGGTGATGATCACACTGCTTGGACTTTGCTCCACAGCAAGCGATAACTTGCGGAGTTGAGCGGAAGATTGCGCCATCTTCCTCACCATGCCGTCAAACTCCCGGCCAAGCAGCCCCAGCTCATCCGGCCCCGTCACGCCCGAAACAGTGCTCAGTTTCCCCTCTCCGACGCGCTGCGCGGCGCGCAACAGCCTCAGCACGCGGCGCGTCACTGTCAAATGCAGCAGGATGCCGATCAGCAGCGCCAGCCCGATGAGACCTGCCAGCAGTTGCTGTGAACGTTTTTTGATGAGTGCGGCATGCATTTCCAGCGGCAACGTCACATCGGTATACATGCACAGTTTGCCAAATTTGCCCTGCGCAAGACCGCTGCCCGGCCTGTCCAGACGCACCGGCGCAGAAATCAGAATGGCATTGGATTTGGTGTATACGGTTTGCCTGATATCCGGCCTGCCCACATCCACCAGCGCACTTTCTTTCAGCCAATCCTGCGCAGAATATTGCACGGCGACCTGTGTCAGACTCGTGCCGATCAGGGACAATCTGCTTGAAGCGATCACCGTGCCGTTCTCGTCTGCCATCACCGCGACACGCAGTTCCGGCCTTGCGCTCAGTTCAGACAAATCGTGCTGTATCGAATCTTCCAATCCGTTCCGAACGTTCCGTTCTATGCTGGCTTGCAGGCGCATCGTCGTATCCATCTGGCGGGACTTGAATTCTGCGTAGACGTTTTCGGTTTCACGCTGCATCTCCTGGCGGATCACGTAGCTCAGCAGCAACAGCATGGACAGCACGATCAGCAGCGGGATCATCACCTGCAACGAGATGAATTTCTGGCCGAAGTTTCCTGATTTTTGAAGCATGTCAGTCAAGACCGGCCTCGGCCACGATGCTGGAATTGACCATCAGAGACAAATCATCGCTGCCGACGGGCAATCCTGCCTGTTTGAGGATGCCTTGAATCTCCTTGGCAGTGTCAAGCAAAGGCGCCGGCGCACCGGCAAGTTGCTGCAGGTTCTTCCGCTTGTCGAGCAATACCAGCCCGCGCAGGGTTTCGCCGATATCCGCGGCCTGAACGCGTTCACGCTGCGCCATTAGCGGATATGCCCGCGCAGGCTCGTTCTGGATAATGTGCATTGCGCGAAACCACGCCTCGGTCAGGATACGAAGCTGTTCCCTGTATTGGACGGCATCCTCGGCGCGCACCACCAGCGTGTCCACGATCTTGTCCGGCACTTTGGTACTGTCGAACAGCGCCACCGCACCCAGCCGGGATAATTCGCCACGAACCAAACCGAAAGTCACGACCGCATCCAGCGAACCCGAGCGATATGCCTGCACCTGTTCGTCGAGCGGCAGTGAAACGACCTGCACATCTTTCGGGGAAAGATTGGCGGCACGCAGAATCAGCGTCAGGAAATATGCCCCCAGCGCGGTCTTTTCCACGCCGATGCGCTTGCCCCTGAGTTGTCCCAGATTATCGATTCCGCGTCGCACCATCAGCACATCCGCGCCATTGGAGACGTCTACCACCATGAAAACCTGCAAATCGGGAACGGCCTCCCTCAGGCTCAGCACTTCGTCCAGCGTCAACCCGGCGACATGCAGTCTGCCATTGCGCATGGCGCGGACAACTTCGGTGGAATTGGTGAATTCGGCCAGATGTATCTGGCGTTCATCCAGGAAACCGAGATCTCTCGCAAGGTATGCAGGCTCATAACCCGGCCAGGTGATCGCGCCAAACACCAGCGGCTGAACCGGCTCTTCCACACATCCTGCCAGCGCAAGCAACATCAACAAGCAAGAATATATTCTTATTTTCACTGCACGACCTTATCAGGGTTCCGTCAGACTATGCCATATCACCATGTTCTATGCCAATGGCAATTCGGCGTTGTTCATGCCGATCACTGCAACCTCGTCCAGCGCCTTGAGGAAATGCGGTTGTTCATGCAACCTGGCCAGCGTCTCGGGATGCGCCTTGCCGCGCATCTGCGCGAGGCGCGCCCTGCTGGCCGCCGGCATCTCCCAATGTAATCCCTGCAGCAATTCGTCCGCCGATTCCGGCTTGTTGCACACCAGCACCATGTCGCATCCGGCATTCAGCGCGGCTTCTGCGCGCTGCACGATGCCGCCCGCGACCGTCGCGCCTTCCATGCTCAGGTCATCGCTGAAGATCATGCCCTCGAAGCCGAGCTGCTCGCGCAGGATCTTTTTCAGCCAGACCGGCGAGAAACCCGCAGGGCGGCTATCCACTTTGGGATAGATCACATGCGCCGGCATCACCGCAGTCAGTCCATAGTCCACCATCTGGCGGAACGGGACCAGGTCGCACATCTCGATGTCGACGAACTCGCGTTCGTCCACCGGGATATCGTGATGCGAATCGGCCAGCACGTAACCGTGGCCGGGAAAATGCTTGCCAACAGCCGGCATGCCACCCTGCTTCAATCCCAGCAGCAGATTGTGCGCCAGTTCCGATATGGCCTGCGGGTCACTGTGAAAGGCGCGGTCACCGATCACGCTGCTTTGCCCATGGTCCACATCCAGCACCGGCGTGAAACTGAAATCCACGCCGCAGGCGCGCAGCTCCGCAGCAAGAACGTAACCCGCCTTCTGCGCCAGGTGGCGCGCGCGATGCGGATGCGCGTCCCAGATCCTGCCGAGTTCGCGCATCGCGGGAATCTTCGTGAAACCCTCGCGAAAGCGCTGCACCCGACCGCCCTCGTGATCCACCGCGATCAGCAGCGGGGGCGAACGCAGCGCATGGATCGCGGCGGTGAGTTCGGCAAGCTGGCCCGGCGACTGAAAGTTGCGCGCGAACAGGATCACCCCGCCGACCAGCGGATGGCGCAGCCGCGCCTCGTCCTCTGAGGTCAACTGAGTCCCCGCCACATCCAGCATCACCGGTCCCAAGCCCATAAATACTCCCGATAGTTAAAGGTAAAAACGTTTCATCAAATTTTCGTAGGAGCGGGACAAAACCCGACTGACAATTTTCCTACCGATCCAGCGGGCTCACCACGCCCTTGCCACCCTTGTTCAACACATGTGTGTAGATCATCGTCGTTGCCACGTCCGAATGGCCGAGCAGCTCCTGCACGGTGCGGATATCGTAGCCATTTTGCAGCAGATGCGTGGCGAACGAATGGCGCAAGGTGTGCGGTGTAGTCGGTTTGTGAATTTCCGCCAGCTTTGCCGCCTCGCGCACGGCGCGCTGCACGCTCGCCTCATACAGGTGATGCCGCCGCTCAACTCCGGTGCGCGGATCGATGGAACGCACCACGGAAGGAAACACATATTGCCACCCCCACGCCTTGCCGGCTTTAGGATATTTCCGCGCCAGCGCATCGGGCAGAAACACCTCGCCGAATCCCGCCTCCAAATCGCGTTCGTGCAAGGCCTTCACTTTTTCCAGATGGGCCTTCAGAGGCAGGATCAGATTCTCCGGCAGCACCGTCACCCGGTCCTTGTTGCCCTTGCCCTCGCGCACGATGATCTCGCGCCGCTCGAACTCGACATCCTTCACGCGCAGCCGCAAACCTTCCAGCAGGCGCATCCCGGTGCCATACAACAAGCTCGCCACCAACCCCATCGTGCCGGACATCGCATTCAGCAAGCGGCGAACCTCCGTCGGAGTCAGCACCACCGGCAGGCGTCTGGCCGACCTGGCCGCGATCACCTCGTCCAGCCACGGCAGCTCGATGTGCAGCACCTCGCGGTACAAGAACAGCAATGCAGACTTTGCCTGGTTCTGCGTCGAGGCAGAAACGTTGCGCTCGGTGGCCAGATGAGACAGGAAATCGCGCACTTCCACCGCGCCCATTTCCTTCGGATGGCGTTTATTGTGATAAAGGATAAACCGCCGCGCCCAATCCACGTACGCCTCCTCGGTGCGGATGCTGTAATGACGCAAACGAATTTCGGCGCGCATCCGATCGAGCAACTTGGGTGAATCCTGAGAAACGGCTTGAGCTTCCATCCGTGGAATTTTAGGTTGCCCTAAAACGAAAGTCCAGTGCTTTATAGGCAGTTAACTCGTTGAACCAGAATATTTCCTTGACATGTAGTGGGAATATAGGCGACATTGTCGCACCATGAAAACGTTTTCTATATTACGTTAGGGCGCAAAAGCAATGATAAGTAGATTTCTCTTAATCAGCCTGCTGTGTTTGCTGCCCTTCCGCTGCTTTGCAG
>QJWF01000083.1 GCA_003235435.1 Nitrosomonadales bacterium | reverse complement strand
GGTGCCGATAATGTATGCGGCATCATGCGCAGCCAGTACCCCTTGTTGTCTGTCAGAGTCCCAAATTGAACCGATAGTGCGCATTGGCGGAATCAAGGTAAACGCCTTCTTGAAGCGCTGTACCCGGCCACCTTCCTGATCTACCGCGATCAGCAAGCCGGGTTCGCGCACCGCCTTGATCTGTTCACAAAGCGCTCGTAATTGCGCTGGGTTATCGTAATTTCTCGCAAACAGAATCACGCCGGCACAGGCCGGCTGTTCGAGGCGTCGCCGCTCATGCTCGGCGAGTTCCAACCCGGCGATATCAACCATTACCCGCCCTGGTGGGAGTTGCATCATTCAAAAGACTCCAGAACAACCATGGCACACACCAATTCGTTTTCATGAGTAATAGACAAGTGCGCACCCTCAATCCTGCGCGATCTCAGATAAGTCTGCAGGGCGTCACTGAAAAAGAACTCGGGTCTGCCGTGCTCATTTGATATCACGCCGATAGAGAGAAGCGTGACCGGATAACGCAGCCCGGTACCGAGTGCCTTGGATATTGCTTCTTTGGCTGCGAAACGGTTGGCGACAAACCAGCTCTTGCGGGTGCTGTCGGAGAATTGCTCCATCTCGGCTCCATTGAGCACGCGACGTACGAATTGCTCACCGTACTTGTCCAGCAGGCGATCAATTCGTGATTTGTCAACGAGATCTATCCCGATGCCGGCAATCACGTCTTCGATGATCCTTTTTGAATTGCGTCCAGGTATGCTCTGACAGCATCAGCCATGCCAAACTCAAGCGCATCGGAAGTCAGGGCGTGACCAATAGATACTTCTGCAATTTGCGGCAAGGCTCTGATAAACACTGGAAGATTTTCACGATTCAGGTCGTGGCCGGCATTTAACTCCAGCCCTGATTTCAGAGCGGCGTGGGCCGCCGCCGTATAACACGCTATTGACTCTGTCTGTTGTTCCGTCCCGAAGGCCCGGGCATAGGGTTCGGTGTAAAGCTCGATGCGGTCGGCGCCGACCTCGCGAGCCATTTGCATCGCGGCAGGGTTCGGATCCATGAACAGGCTGACCCTGATGCCCAGCATTCTCAGATCGGCAATAAGCGGGCGCAAACGCGCGCCGTCTCTCTGCAGATCCCAACCATGGTCGGACGTGAATGCACCGGGATCATCCGGCACCAGTGTGCACTGGTGCGGGCGCACATCGCTTGCGTATTTCATTACCTGGTGAAACGGATTGCCTTCGATATTGAACTCAATGCCCGGCCGAGCGCTGACCAGTTCCGCAAGTTCGTAAACATCGTGACTGCGAATATGGCGCTCATCCGGTCGGGGATGAACAGTGATACCGTGGGCGCCGGCGTCCAATGCGATGCCCGCCAGGTGACGAACGTCAGGAATGCCAATAGTGCGCGAATTTCGCAATAACGCAATCTTGTTAACATTCACGCTCAGCCTGGTCATTCTCAAAACTCAGATTTGCTGCAGTTCGACCAACAGTAGACGCGTGTGTAATGCCCGCGACCCGAGATAGTGGCCAACCAGGTGTCTCATCAACAATTTGCTCTGTGACAGAGTGACCGGGTCTTCATAATTGTCACTCGACAGGTCAAGCAGTGTTTTCCCGGACAGCTCTAACGCCGGATTGCTGCCCGAGTTCATGTGCACAGGACCTTTTTCTATGATGTAGGTGTAGCTCGCGGCCGGATCGACTGGTTGGTTGGTTTCCGCTTCCCTGTCCAGTATCAACGCGTAGCCGAGCTCACCAAGCAGGAATTTTTCGAAGCGTCGCAAGGTCGCGGCGATCTTGTTGCTGGACGACAGTGCGGTGACAGCTTCGGAATACAGATCGAACAAGCCTTCATGAGGATCGTCCCGGTGCAGAAATCTGAGCAGCAATTCGTTGAGGTAGAAACCGGACATCAGTCCGATTCCCTTCAACTGCGGTATTCCTCCTTGCCATTCGGCTGAGTGCAGACTACGCAACTCTCCCTTTCCACCCCATCGGATCAGCAATGGCTGGAATGCAAGCAATGTTCCGCGCAGCGCTGACCTGGAGCGCCGCGCCCCTTTCGCCAGCAACCCGATACGGCCGTGATGGCGGGTAAACGTTTCGACAATCAAACTTGTTTCCCGGTACGGATAACTATGCAATACGAATGCCGGCTCGGCTTCCTGGATTTTTTTCGGCACGACCGCCACGGCGAAATCAGTTATATCCGAGAGCACGCAAGCTGCGCGCATCGTCCGACCAGCCCTGTTTGACTCGCACCCACACCTCGAGGAACACTTTTCCGCCAAACAGCTGCTCCATGTCTTTGCGCGCCCGCGTCGCGATCGACTTCAGCTTTGCGCCCTTGGCGCCGATGACCATTGCCTTGTGAGCCGGTTTGGATACGATGATGGTGGCGTTGATTCGCCTCAACTGCCGATCGTGCTCAAAGCGTTCAATGTCAACAGTGGTACCGTAGGGGAGTTCTTCACCGAGCGACTGAAACAGTTTTTCACGAATGATTTCAGCAGCCAGAAAACGCTCTGGCCGATCCGTAATCGCATCGGAATCATAGGCGGCTTCCCCCAATGGCAGATAGTTGATGGCAGTATCAACGAGATCCGTGATACCCGTACCCCGTTCCGCACTCACCGGCACGATTTCCGCGAAAGAGTACACGCTTCGAAGTTCGTCGATAAACGGCAACAGTGATTGCGGGTTCTTCAGTCGGTCGATCTTGTTCACGACCGCCAGTACCGGTGCTGTCTTCGGCAACATGGCAATGATTTCACGATCGCTTGTGGTGAGTTTTCCCGCTTCAATTACCATGAGCACCGCATCTACTTCCCGAAGCGCATTGGTAACGGTCCGGTTCATTGCCTTGTTCAGTGCATTCGAATGCTG
>QJWF01000001.1 GCA_003235435.1 Nitrosomonadales bacterium | reverse complement strand
AGTCCGAACAAATCCAAACCGAGCTGAAACCCGAACCGACGGTGTTGCCGGATCTAGATTTCGAAACTGCGGCAGCGCCGTCGCCAGAATCAGGACAAATCCCTGCGGAACCGCAAGGCGAAGCCGGACCAGACCTTGAATCTGCTGCTGAAGCTGCGCCGCTGTTTGATATGGAATTCAACCTTGAAATAGCACCGGAATCCGAATCCGGACCGACACTGTCTCCGGCTTCAGTGCCAGAACCCGAGACGGCGCCTGCATCCTCCCCTGGCTTTGATTTCAAGCTGGATTTCGAGACCGAGCCATCAGTTGAACCGGATATTACTCCTGCACCCAAGCTTGAACCGCGACCCGAAGAGGAGTCATCATCGTCTGATGATGTTGTGATGGTAGGCGATGTAGCACTGTCAAAGTCGTTGTTCAATATTGCCAGTACTGAAGCTGTGCAAAATGTGGCGATTCTTCAAGAGCAGTTCGATGCATTGATTGCAGCGACTCAGCCTGCCGTGCAATATGATTTTATGCGTGCCGCTCACACCTTGGTTGGTCTGACCCGCACGATGGGATTTGAAATGGTGGTGGATCTGGCATATGCGCTGGAAAACTGGCTGCGGGCTAGGATAGACCAATCATTTTCGTTGAGTGAAGGCCAACAACAGATGCTTGAACACGCCATCACTGTGCTGGGTGAAATGGTTTTGAGCATCTGTGACCAGCAAATGCCCCAGAGCAACGGCGATCTGGTCAGTCAACTGAATGCTGATACCGAAAAAATTTTGGGCGGTCATCAGGTGGACAATCCCGGAGAGACGGCCGCAGCGCCGCTAAGCATACCGGACGCAGAATTGCAGTCGATCAAAGCGGAACTTCTCAGGCAGGTCAATGTTCGTCCTGAGCCGGACTTGCCCCAACAGCAAGATGAAATGGGAGATAGCAGAAATACCGTTCATGAATCGGCCGGCGCATCCGAGCAGGATCAAAAGGATATATCGGAAACTGGCAAACAGGCAGAGGAGCGAGAGGGGGTTGAAGAAGCACAAGTTCAGGATGATATCGACGAGCAACTATTGCCGGTATTCCTCGAGGAGGCCGAAGACTTGTCTCCGAAGATTGCAGAGGGCTTGAGGGCATGGCGCGAGAACCCGCAGGATGAACAGCAATTGCAATCTTTGAAGCGTCTGGTGCATACCTTGAAAGGAAGCTCACGGATGGTAGGTGCAATGCGTATCGGCGAGACCGCGCATGAAATGGAAGACCTTGTGTCGGCTACCCCTCAGGTTCGGGAAACGGCCGGATATTGGGACTCGCTGGATGGCGATTTCGATCTGATCGTCGCATTGCTGGAGGAGTTGCGAGGCGGCAAACCTGTGGTAATGCCAGCCAAGACAACGCCATCAGAAAAAGCAGAGACCAGACAGTCTGACACCGGCCGCCGGGCCACAGACAAGCAGGGCGGTGCGCGGATCGGTGATCGTCGCGCAACAGACCATGTCAAGGAGCGTGCTTCACTCGGCAACGTGCTGCGCGTGCGCTCAGACGTGATTGACAAGCTGGTGAACGATGCAGGAGAAATTAGTGTGGCGCGATCGCGCATGGAGACCGAGCTGCGCTCATTCAAGGATAGTTTGCTGGAGCTGACAGCCAGCGTGATGCGGCTGCGTCACCAGTTGCGTGAAATAGAGATCCAGGCTGAAAGCCAGATGCAGGCCCGCGTTTCGCACTCGAAGGATAGCGCCGCAGGTTTCGATCCGCTCGAGTTCGACCGATTTACCCGCTTGCAGGAATTGACACGATTCATGAACGAAAGCGTGCACGATGTGCAGACCATACAACATTCACTGTTGAAGAATCTGGATGAAACCTCCTCGGTATTGCAGGTGCAGGGACGCCTGAGCCGGGAGTTGCAACAGAATTTGATGAATGTTCGCATGGTGTCATTCAACAGCATCGCTGACCGGTTGTACCGAATCGTTCGGCAAACCGGCAAGGAACTTAACAAGCGTGCAAACCTTGAATTGCAGGGCACCGGCGTTGAGCTCGATCGCAGCGTGCTTGAGAAAATGGTGGCGCCATTCGAGCATTTGCTGCGCAATTCCATAGTCCATGGCCTGGAAAACGACCTGTTGCGTGCGCAGAGCGGCAAGCTCCCTATAGGCGAGATACGTCTGAGTGTTCGCCAGGAGAGCAATGAGGTCGTGTTCGAGTTCAGTGATGACGGCGCGGGCTTGAACTACGAAAAACTACGCGAAAAAGCCGTATCCAAAGGAATGTTCGAGCAGGGTGCGGTGATCAGCGATGATCAGTTGGCGCAACTGATATTTACTTCTGGTATTTCAACTGCTGCCGAGTTGACCGAGATTGCCGGGCGTGGTGTCGGCATGGATGTGGTGCGCAGCGAGATAGTTACGCTGGGGGGTACCATTGATGTTAAATCGAAACGCGGGGAAGGTACGCAGTTCATTATCCGCTTGCCGCTCACTCTTGCCGTCACACAGGTATTGCTGGTGCGTTCGGGTGAATCAACATACGCAATCCCGTCAGCCATGGTCGAGCAAGTCAGGCAAGTGAAGGCTGCAGACATGAACACACTGAATATGACACGGCAAATCGAATGGCAGGAGACTATCTATCCGCTGCATTATCTGTCGCAATTGCTGAGCGACACGGAAATCGTCCAGGAGAACTATCCGCGTAATTCGGTGCTGCTGTTGCGCAGCGGCGAATACCATATCGCGTTGCATGTGGACGAATTGCTGGGCAATCAGGAAGCAATCGTGAAGAATATCGGTCCCCAATTGGCGCGGCTTTCCGGAATTGCCGGGGCATCGGTGCTGGGCAACGGTACGGTGGTGCTGATCCTTAATCCTCCGCAGCTGGCACAACGCGCCAGTATCGCCATGGCGAGCAAGTCTGTCTTATTCGATTCTGCGGTAGCCCCCAAGGAGAATGCTCCGGAAAGCGTCAAACCACTTGTTAGTCTGCCTCTGATCATGGTGGTGGACGATTCCCTAACAGTACGCAAGATTTCCTCGCGCATGCTGACACGCGCAGGTTATCAGGTGGTGACGGCCACGGACGGTGTCGATGCACTGGAGAAGCTGGAAGAATTCACTCCTGACGTGATGCTGCTTGATATAGAGATGCCACGCATGGACGGATTCGCGCTTGCGAGAGAATTGCGGCGCGATCCCAAGACGCGGGATTTACCGATCATCATGATCACTTCACGCACCGCCGACAAACACCGTGATTATGCAATCCAATTGGGCGTCAACACCTACCTCGGCAAGCCGTATCAGGAGGATGAGTTGCTGCAGAATATTGCGGATTTTGTTGCGGTGCATAAATTGGACGCTTAGCTTGATATTACGCGCTATACTTAAACAGACAGATAGATTTTGTACTTCGAGACTTGTATGCGTTGTTGCCCAACACTTGAGAACCCAAGATGGCGAATCAAAAAGACACATATTCGGTTGAGGTCATAGGATTTACCGATACCGAACAAACGGTGCTGGCCAGCGTTTTCGGTCTGTCATCACGGCGCGTCCCGAAATTCCTGCGCCATAACAAGGCCGACAGCCCACCCGATATTCTATTGGTCGATGCGAATGACGCTGCCGCAGTCAAACAATTAAGTTACCGCAATTCATCCGGACAAATCCCGGTAATCCTGGTTGGCGATTCGAATTGCGGTACCGATTGGCCTGTCTTAGCCCGCCCGATACGCTGGATGAAACTCTTTCAGGCATTTGATGCTGCGATTGCCGCGCCATCTGCAGGTATGTCGGCAATGTCTGTCCAAGGTGCCGCCGCAACTGAAACCACTCCAACCGCTAGTCCTGTGAATGAGCCCGCCAAGGTACAGACGACGGTTCGAACCGGCGGTGTTGTCTCTGAACTGCCTGTTGCAAAACCGGCACCTGCAATGGTTGAGCAGCCGGTAGTCAAGCAGGCAAAATCTTCACTGGCCGATTCGGTGCTGGTCGTTGATGACAACGCCACGGTACGTGAATTCATGAAGAACAAGCTTGCCGCTTTCAATTTCAACGTCGACTTTGCCGAAAACGGTGAACAGGCCATAGGGTTCACCGGGCAGAAGCATTACACCTGCATATTCCTTGACGTTATCATGCCAGGCATAGACGGCTACCAGGTGTGCAAACTGATCAAGTCGAACAGAACCGCGCAAAAAACAGCAGTGGTTATGCTGACCAGCAAGGATTCACCTTTCGACAAGATTCGCGGCAGTATGTCCGGTTGCGATGCATATCTCACCAAACCTGTTGATGAAGAAAAGCTGCTTGAAACCATAGTCAAGTTCCTGCCAACCCGAAGCTAGCCAAGGGCAACCATGACAGTCCGCAAGGTTTTATGCGTAGATGACTCTGCCGCAGAACTCAGCGCACTTCGAAAAATTCTGAACGACGCGAATATCAATGTCGTTTTTGCGACCAATGGCAAAGATGCCATACAGTACGCTAAGTCCGAGGTACCCGATCTTATATTTCTCGATATTTTGATGCCCGATATGGACGGCTTTAAGGTGATGCGTGAATTGCAAAAAGATGCCATCACAAAGGATATCCCGGTTATTTTTGTTTCCAGTAAAAGCCAGAAGGCTGATCAGGCATGGGCCAAGATGCAGGGCGGCAGCGGTTTCGTGCCCAAACCCGTCAACCGGGAGTCAATACTTAAAATAGTCAGCAGGTTTTGAATTGTTCAGCAGGAATATTACTGGATGGGGTCGGGAATAACGGGAAAGTGGCCGGGCCGTCAGTATATATGGAGAACATCTTTATGGTATATCGCACAACTCTTTGCTTTGAAGATGCCGGTAATGATGCGAGCCGGTTCCGATAAGCGAGCGCAGCTGAAATATGGCACATCAGGAAAAAGATCAAACCGTAGACATCGAAGCCCTTAAGGCCCAGGTTGACGCTGATATCGCAGCAAGACTGGTGATGGAAGCCGATGCGGCGCGTCAGATTCATCGCCGCGGGTTCCGCATCGGCGAACTGAGGATACTGGTGAGCCTGGACGCGACCAGCGAAGTGTCGCCTATACCGCCAATATTCCGGCTGCCTGGTGCTCCCGCAGGTATCATCGGCCTGGTGAACAGCCATGGGCGTGTTATGCCGGTGGTTGATTTGATGAAGTTATTCGGAATACCGCATAAGCGTGCTTCCACAGCATGGTTGCTGACCTGTGGCCGAGGTGACGGTGCTGTCGGCTTGATCATAGACAGTTTGCCGGAGCGCAAGAAATTTGTTCAGGATGACGAAGTCAGTCTTTCGGAAATCGATCATCCGATAGCGGCTCATGCAAGAGGTGGCTACAGGGAAGACAGCGATATCTGGATCGATGTTGATTTCGAGAAACTGTTTGCTGCGGTTCTACAAGTGGGCGAGCCTGACGTTTGATAATATTGGCCGTTGTTCGTGCTGCTGACAGCAAGATTCACTGGTCTGTTTCTGTCACCGAGTACATTTTCGCGCTCAGGGTGATTGACGGCGATAACTGTTTTACAGGAAATTCGAGCAAGTCTATATACTTTACGCGAGCAAGGAGATTTATATGGAAGGTACACTTACATACCCCCGCAACATAGCAAAACCATATTTGTTGGACCCGGGACATGGAGTGCCAAAGCTGTTCACGGAGGAACGTTGCTGGAACGATGAAGGACTTATCCGGGTCGAGGGCTTTGCCGGATATGGGATATTTGTTTATCGGACCGCCGCTGGTATTCTTGACAGTGTCAAGCGATATATATTCAACAATTGGTTCGACGACAGCATGCCGCATCTGAACATCGCTGTAGACTGCGCAGAGCAGCTCTGATCGGTATACGGGAGAAAGTCATGTTTGCAACCATTCGCGCCAAATTGCTGGCATTCAGTATTTTTTCGATTGTTTCCATTGTACTGGTGGGAGCTGCCGGATTTTATGGTTACCGGGTGATCGGCGGAACCAATGCAGATGCACAAAAAGTCCTTGATGCGATGAACGCGCAACTTCGCACGGAGGCGGCGGAGCATGCAGTACGCGCAGACGTGCTCCAGATGCTGCGAATTGCCAAAAGCGGTGATACGGCGTCATATGAAGAGGCACAAAAGAAATTGAATGAACACCTCAGTGTGCTGGCAGGCAAGTCTTCCATCAACGGGGATGCTGGCGCTTCTGCCATAAAGATCCGCCAGGCCGCCGCTGCCGTGCGTGCTGACGTGGGGGCATATACACAGTCGGCCCTGAATATTTCCGCCTTGGCAATGACCAACAGTGCCGCAGCAGAAGCGCAATTTGGGGCATTCGACGAATTGTTCAATACCCTGAAATCCGACCGTAAGTCCCTGGGAGATCTTTTAGCCGGCGATGCGGCGGGTGCGAAAAGGACTGCCGAAGCCGTATCGCTGCGCGCACGTGATATCGGCATAGCGGCGATAGCGGCGGCATTGGTGATGGTTATGTTGTTTGCCTCTTACGTGTACAGGGGTATTACAAAGCCGCTGGACCTGTTGCTGAAAGCGATCACCAAGGTCAATGCCGGGGCCTACGAAGTACGAGTGAATCTTCGCACCAAGGATGAGTTGAATACTGTCGGCAGGGCTTTCGACAAGCTGCTTGATGATCGCATAGCCACCCTCAGCGAAGCCGCAAGCGAGAATGAAAGACTCAACAACTCGGTGATCGGACTTTTTACCGCGATGGGGGCATTATCCGAGAAAGATCTTACGATCAGGGCGCCGGTGACCGAGGATATCATCGGTACCCTTGGAGACGCTATCAACCAGTTGACCGATGTAACGGCAACGGTGTTGCATCATGTGACCAGGATAGCAGGGGTTGTGGAGCATGCTTCCGAACGCATGAAGCAGCAGTCTGATGTGGTGAACGACATGGCCAAGGAGGAAGACGTGATCGTCGTCAGGCTTATTTCCAACCTGGAAACCGCGATGGCCTCTATAAATGAGGTAGCCGTTTACGCAAGCGATTCGAGCCGTGCGGCAGCGGAAGCGACTGAGTCCACCGAAAGCGCGATGCAGACTGTGCAGGCGACATTGAGCGGCATGAGCCTGATACGTGAAACCATCTCCGAGATGGAGAAACGCATCAAACGGCTTGGCGAACGTTCCCAGGAGATTTCGCAGATTGTCAATCTGATCAACACCATTTCCGAACGTACCCATGTGCTTTCGCTCAATGCAGCAATGCAGGCGGCGATGGCGGGTGAGGCGGGACGCGGATTCGCAGTTGTTGCAGAAGAGGTTCAGCGGCTTGCCGAGAATTCACGCCAGGCGACCGGCCAGATCGCCAATCTGGTGCAAAACATCCAGGTTGAGACTAACGACACTATAGCAACAGTGAACAAAACCATTGATCAGGTAGTCAAGGAGTCCGAACTTGCGCATAACGCCGGAGAAAGGATGCGTGAAACGCATGAAGCCACCGCTCGCTTGGTAAGATTGGTCGCCACAATCGCGAGCAGTTCTGCCGAACAGACCAAGATCGCCGAATCGTTGCGTTCGGCAGCCGACGAAATTACCCAGTTCACGGCGAAAACTGCCGAGCAGCTTGCAGCACAAAATCAGAGCGCAGCAAGCCTGGTGTCCGCCTCAAAGAAACTGATGGAATCGGTTTCCGTGTTCAAGCTGCCGCCGGTTGTGGTGTAACGATCAGGATGCGGATGCCTCGCGACGCCGGCAAACATCAATTGGCCATGCATAGCGGACGGCCATGACCCTTTCCGCGCTCGCACCGTTTCTTTCCGAAATGCGCAGGGAGTTGTCGCAAACCGCTCCTGACTTGGAGCGATTGCTAAGCACGTTGTCTGCGGCCGCAAACGATGATCCGTCTCTGATGGACGCGCTGGAGGAGTATGCCACACAGCTGGAACGCGTCGGCCAAACAGCGGAATTGATAGGTCTGCTCGGCCTGAATGCGTGGTGCGCTGCCCTTAACGGGGTTTTGCCCGGCGTTGCCGCTCTGGAAGGAGAGGCGCGTGCGCAGGTGTGCAAACACCTTGGCGGCTGGCCCGCGCTGGTGGACGTATATCTGCAGAAACCTGCGGACCTCGATATCTCAATGGAGCTTGCCGAATATTTGTCAAGCCCCGCCTTCGGACATCCTGTCGATGAAGATTCCGGGCGCAAGATGTTGATCGCCCTTACTGCCCAGCCGGTTGTGCCAGAAGAATTGATGGCACAGCTTGCCAAGGCGGAAGAATCGATTAGCGTTTCCAGCTCGGATGTGTCGCTTGCAGTGCCCGATACCGTTGATCCCGAAGTCTACAACGCATTTATAGAAGAGGCACCGAACAATCTGGAGGAGTTTGCGGCATTGACTTCCAAAATTGCCGCGGGCACTGCTGATGTAGGCGACATGCGCAGTGCCAAGCGCATCGCCCATTCATTCAAGGGAGCAGCCAATATCGTCGGAATACGCGGTATTGCAGCACTCGGACACCGCACCGAAGATGTGCTCGAATACTTCGAACAGAATCCGGTAAAACCGCCTCGTGCCCTTGGTCGGGCGCTGGTGGCAGCGAGTGACTGCCTGGCGCAGATGGTAGGTTACCTCCGTGGTGATGAAGGTGCGCCTGAGAACGCTCTCGAAGTGCTGAGCGAAATTGTGGGCTGGGTCAACAAAGTCAAATCGGGTGAAATCGAAAACATGGCCGACGACGCAGTTGTCGAGTCTGCGCCTGCCCGATCTGATGATAGCCGGCCGCCCGATGCGCCTGCACAGTCGCCGGAAAATGAAACACTGGCGACCTTGCGCGTTTCCGTGAATACCGTGGATGAGATGTATCGCCTGATAGGAGAAATGACGACCAAGATCGCGCGGCTCGAATCTCTGGTTGCAAACGTGACCGGCCGGGCAAAGGCGTTGCTCACCCACAATCAGGTGGTTCAGCAACGTGTCGTCGATATAGAAAAACTGGTGATGCTTCGCGGTATGTCGCTCACTCCTGCAGATAATGAGGATGACGAATCCTTTGACCCGCTGGAAATGGATCGTTATAACGAATTGCATGGCGCCACACGCGCACTGGTAGAAGCGACTGCAGATGCCCGTGAGATGACGGACAATCTTGAATACAGCGTGACAAATTTGCGCATCGAAGTTACCCAGCAGTCACAGATCAACAGGGAACTCCAGCATCAGGTTGTTTCAACACGCCTTTCGCCGGTCAACTCGCTTGCCTCCCGGCTGATGCGCAACGTGCGCCAAACCTGTGTGCAAACCGGCAAACAGGCAAACCTGGTCATCAGCGGCGGCGACATACAGGTGGATGGTGACGTGCTCAACAAGCTTGCCGATCCCTTGCTCCATTTGCTGCGCAACGCGGTAGACCATGGCATCGAACTTCCGGAGGAACGCATTGCTGTGGGCAAGCCGGCCGAGGGCCGCATTGAACTCAATTTTTCACGCCAGGGTTCCGGGATAGTCGTCACTATCCGCGATGATGGAAAGGGACTCAATTACGAGGCTATCCGCGCCAAGGCTGTCGATCGACAACTGGTGGACGCAGATAAGGAACTTACGCACGCAGAACTTGC
>QJWF01000071.1 GCA_003235435.1 Nitrosomonadales bacterium | reverse complement strand
ACATCAATAATCACAAGATAATCATGTACCGGAAAAGCAAAGCAGTCGCTGTCCTGGAAATACCATGCTACACCATCAAAAAGTCTTCCTACATCAAGCTGGTTAAAGATACGGTCTGCAACGGGGACACGATCATCGTGTCGGCAGAAGGCTGCGATGTGCGCAAAGTTGAAAAACTATAGATGCCCTCTTCGCTTTCACGCCTGTTCGGGTGAGGCGCGTCGCAACAGGTTTTCCCTCTAGAACGGCACGCTCCCTTCATTCGGAATGTCCCGCGTATTGATCATCGGATATGGTGAAATGGGGCATGCCATGGCACATTTGTTGCACGGCAAACACATCCTGGCGATCCATGACTCCCGCCCTTTTCCTGAGCTGCCGGTTATAGATGTCGAGCAACAGGCTTCACTGGCAGATTTCCTGTTGCTGTGTGTGCCGGCTTCCCCCCACCAGGAACTGCTGGCGAGGCTTGCACCCCTTTTGCAAAGGCATTGCATCTGCCTGAGCATTGCCAAAGGCCTTGATCAGCAAGGCAGGACTCCGGCGCAAATATATCAAATGATGTTCAACGGCCGTCAGCCGCATAGCCTGCTATACGGCCCGATGATCTCGGAAGAGATACGCGCAGATCGACATGCCTTTGCCGAACTGGGCTGCCCGGACATATACAACTTCAACAAGGTGCGTGACCTGTTTCATGGCACCAGACTGTTTATCCGCCACAGCACGGACGTAACCGGGATCACTTGGTCTGTGATACTCAAGAACGTTTATGCGATCGCTTTCGGCATTTCGGATGGATTAAAGCTCGGCGACAACATGCGCGGATTTCTGGCGGTGACCGCATTGCAGGAACTGTGCGCCATCGTCAAACAGCAGGGCGGAAAGCCGGAAACGCCGTTCCAGCTTGCCGGGTTGGGGGACCTGATCACAACTGCCACGAGTCCCGGATCGCATCACCACCAACTGGGCAGCAATCTCGCAACAGGCAAAACCGGGGACATCAGCGGGGAGGGCATACACACACTGGCGATGGTGGAGAAATTTCACCTGTTCGACATCATGCATTATCCCCTGTTCAGCCTTATCCGCGAAGTCGTTCGAAGTCCGGTTGATGTTGCGAAGAAGTTTGATGATTATCTGTCCGTTATTCGCTCATAAACCGGTTTATTCAATTCTCCCGCAGCCCATCAAGCTCCTGTGATCGCAAGACGCCACAGCGAGGTGATATCCGCCGCACGTGCGGCATGCAGAGAATTGGCAACATGCCGCTCTCCGAGCGCCAACATGCTGAGCAAGCCCTGCCTGCTTCAGATCCAGCGGATAATTGGAAGCTCACTCATGGCGACACCTCATCCCAACTTACGATGAAGAGCGAAATATCGCTTGATAATGTCTGGCGACAATCACGACCCTCACTCCATTTGAAGATATATAGCGGAACCATCGCTTAACTTTCACCATTCCCTTGAAAATATCGTAAGATTCAATCCTTGAAATCAGAGGAATCATTCAAAGCGAAGCGGGAAATTCATCAACCATATTCAATAATCAGGGAGAACAAAGATGGCGAAGAAGAATGCTTTTTATGCGCAATCCGGCGGTGTCACGGCAGTCATCAATGCTTCGGCCTGCGGGGTGATCGAGACCGCGCGCAAGCACAAGGACAAGATCGGCAAGGTGTATGCCGGGCGCAATGGCATCATCGGCGCGCTGACCGAAGACCTGATCGACACCAGCAAGGAATCCGCCAAAGCCATCGCCTCCCTGCGATACACGCCCTCCGGCGCATTCGGCTCCTGCCGCTACAAACTCAAGAGCCTGGAAGCCAACAAACGCGAATACGAGCGCCTGATCGAGGTGTTCAAGGCGCACAACATCGGCTACTTCTTCTATAACGGCGGCGGCGATTCCGCCGACACCTGCTACAAGGTCTCGCAGCTCTCCGAAAAACTGGGCTACCCGGTGCAGGCCATCCACGTGCCCAAGACCGTAGACAACGACCTGCCGATCACCGACTGCTGCCCCGGCTTCGGCTCGGTGGCGAAATACATCGCGGTCTCCACGCTGGAAGCCAGTTTCGATGTCGCCTCGATGGCCAAGACCTCGACCAAGGTGTTCGTGGTGGAAGTGATGGGCCGCCATGCCGGCTGGATCGCGGCAGCGGGCGGACTGGTCGAGGACCACGGCATCCCGGTTGTCATCCTGTTCCCCGAGATCGAGTTCGACCAGAAGAAATTCCTCGCCAACGTGGATGCGAAGGTCAAGAAATTCGGCTATTGCAGCGTGGTGGTCTCGGAAGGCTGCCATTACCCGGACGGGAAATTCCTCGCAGAACAGGGCACGCGCGACGCGTTCGGCCACGCGCAGCTCGGCGGCGCGGCGCCGGTTGTCGCCAACATGATCAAGGACGCGCTCGGCTACAAGTTCCACTGGGCAGTGGCCGATTACCTGCAGCGCGCCGCGCGCCACATTGCGTCGAAGACTGACGTCGACCAGGCCTACGCACTTGGCAAATCCGCGGTGGAACTGGCGATCAAGGGACAGAACGCGGTGATGCCCACGGTCGACCGCGTCTCCGACAAGCCCTACAAGTGGAAAATCGGCGTCGCCCCGCTCTCCAAGGTCGCCAATGTGGAAAAATTCATGCCGCGCAATTTCATCACACCGGACGGCTTCGGAATCACGGTAAAATGCCGCGCTTATCTCGCGCCGCTGATCAAGGGTGAAGACTATCCGCCGTACAGGGATGGACTACCTCAGTATGTGCGTCTGAAAAATGTAGCAGTGCCTAAGAAGTTGCCCATTTTCAGCATATAAAAGAATAACGAACAAGCAATATACCCTTCCGCTATCAGTACAGACCCTTCACTATAGTGCCGGATATTTGTTATTACATAGCAGTTGCATGAAAGTGGGCGTTTTCAGTCCGCGATGACTAAATGCTTTATGGC
>QJWF01000199.1 GCA_003235435.1 Nitrosomonadales bacterium | reverse complement strand
AGCAACACCCCTTGGGGTTTATGGCCGTCGCTCAGCAGCGCCGAGACGAACCCGAGATAGTCTTCTTCATCCTGGCGCGAAGGTGGCTCGCCGTCCAGCGCGAACCAGCAGGTTTGCAGCCAGGTGGGGCACAGCAGGATCGACGCGATCAGGTTGTCGCGGACCCTGTGCATGCTGGTTTTCGTGTCATTGACAAGGCGCATCCCCTCCTCGCTGGCACGATCCAGCTTGAACCATACTTCGCCGTTGAGTTTTGCCATGTTGCGCAAGCCACGCTGTACATCGCCGCGATGCATCAGACTACCATTGGTTATCAGCACGGTCTTCACCGATTCAGGCAAACCCGCCTCGCGGCGAATGCGGGTAATCAGTTCGACGACCTGTGAAAATTCCGAACTGCTGGTCGATTCGCCATTGCCGGAAAGCGCGATGTCGTTGATGCGCCTTGCCCCTTCGGGGACCCGCTGTTGCATGAAATCGCCATGCAGCAATTCCTTGAGAAACCCGCGCAGCTCGTCTTCCAGCACGGCCAAATCTATCAGAGGTGCGGCGCCGCGCGTGAGATCGGGAACCTGGCAGTAGATGCAGCGCCAGTTGCAGGCATTGTTGGGATTGAGATTGATGCCGACCGAGACACCGCCGGCGCGGCGCGATACCACAGGATAGACATAGAGCAATGAAGCACTGTCGCGATCGTGATCGGCGGAGCTGAGAATTTTGCCTGTCTCGGGCATTGTGGTTGAGTTGTCCCGGAGTTCTCAGGAACTTCCGAGCGGCAGGTATTTCGCCGGATCCACCGGCTTGCCGAGACGGCGTACTTCGAAATGGAGCTTGACCCGGTCGGTGTCGGTTTTGCCCATCGCGGCGATTTTTTGCCCGCGAGCAACACTCTCCCCTTCTTTCACCAGCACTTTGTCATTGTGTGCATAGGCGCTGAGATAGGTTTTGTTGTGCTTGATAATGATCAGCTTGCCGTAACCGCGCAGGCCGCTGCCGCTATAGACCACCTTGCCGGATGCACTGGCGTAGACCGGTTGCCCTAGTGTGCCGGATATGTCTATACCCTTACGATTGGCCGACTCGGAAAATTCGCCGATGACTTTACCCTGTGCGGGAACGATCCAACCGAGTTCAGTCTCATCAGACTCTTCTCTTTCATCAGCAGCGGGCTTTGCATCAGGTATTGCTTCGGGCCTGCTATCAACCTGTGCTACCGTGGGAGGGCTGTACTTCTGCTCCTGAACCTTCTCGATCTGAGCCATCGCCGCACTGCTATAGGCGTATTTCACCACCTTGGGCTGATCCTTCACCAATGTTTCGACCGCCTTGGCTTCGGCCACGGAGCCTGAGGGTGTTCTGCCCGGAAACAGATGGATTTCCTGTCCGATCGAGATCAGGGTGGGATCTTCGATATGGTTCAACTCAGCCAGTTCGTGGTAATCAAAACCATAATTGAACGCGATGCTGTACAGCGTATCGCCCTTTTGCACGACATAGACTTCTGGCCGCCAATCCTTTTCGCGCTGGATTCCTGTTCTCGCGGCATCGCCACGCTCAACAACCGGAGCACGGTACCCGCTCGATGCACAGCCTGTAATCAACGCCGTCATCAGCAACAATGTAATGTATCGCTTCTGTTTCATGTTTTCCCTATCAGCAGGGGAACGAATTTCACTGTTTCCAGCCTGGTTTCGCGATATCCGCCTGCTTCGCGCTCGATCAGATAAAGCCTTTGCTCCTGAGTTCCGACCGGCAAAACCATTCTACCACCGACCGCGAGCTGCTCCCTTAGTGCCAGCGACTGTTCAGGCGCGGCGGCTGCCATGATGATGCCGTCAAAAGGCGCTGCATCAGGAAAACCGGCACTGCCATCCCCATAGCGCACGCTGACGTTGCGTACCTTCAGATCGCGCAACTGTTTTCTTGCGCGTTCATATAGCGGCTGTATGCGCTCAACGGTATATACCTCGCGTGCCAGCTGTGCCAGCACGGCAGCCTGATAGCCGCAACCCGTGCCAATCTCCAGCACCCTGCCCAGCGGTCGATTGCGGGGATCCGGGCCGCGCAACACTTCGATCATTCTCGCGACGATATACGGCTGCGAAATGGTCTGGTTGAAATTAATCGGCAGCGACACATCGTCGTAAGCGCGGCTTGCCATCGCCTCGTCTATGAACAGATGGCGCGGTACCTCGAACATCGCTGCCAGCACCGCCTCGTCCTTGATGCCCCGCTCGCGCAGGCGCTCGATCAGGCGCGCTCGGGTGCGCTGGGAGGTCATGCCGATGCCGTTGATCCGAGTGTTCATTCCCGGGACAGGCCTATCCAGTTGCGCACCGCATCGATCTGGTTGTACTGGGTGAGGTCGATCTGCAATGGCGTGATCGAGACGCGCTGTTGTGAGAGCGCATGAAAATCGGTGCCCTCGCCTGCATCCTGGGCCTTGCCTGCAGCACCTACCCAGTACACTGTTTCCCCGTGCGGATTGCTGGCCTTGACCACCGGCTCGGCCTTGTGGCGCTTGCCCAGGCGTGTCACTTCCATGCTTTGCCGCTGCCCGGCATGCAGATGATCATACGGCACATCCGGGACGTTCACATTGAGCAGCCAGGGATGGCTGTGGGTATGTCCGGCAAAGCGTTGCACCAGTTCTGCAGCGATCCTTGCGGCTGTCTCATAGTGAGCGAATTTGCTGCCCACAAGTGAAATCGCTATTGAGGGGATGCCGAGCAGAAAACCTTCTGTCGCTGCTGCCACCGTGCCGGAATAGATCGTGTCATCTCCCATGTTGGCACCTGCATTGACGCCGGAAACCACCATGTCCGGTTGCTGGTCGAACATGCCGGTCACGGCGAGATGAACGCAATCGGGGGGCGTGCCATCCACATAATAGAAGCCGTTGGCGGCTCGCCGCGGCCTGAGCGGCCGATCAAGCGTGAGTGAATTGCTCGCCCC
>QJWF01000026.1 GCA_003235435.1 Nitrosomonadales bacterium | reverse complement strand
ACAAGACGGGGAAGTTTGTCTTACCGTGCCTTTGCCAAGGAAGCGACTGGATAAAACCGCAGCACACTGTTGACATAATTTCATCACTCGCCAATGTCATCTTTGCCCGGGCAACAGACTCGCAGCACAATATATCGAGTTTGCTGCTAAGGGTAGATAGGCAGATTTATACAACTTCAAGAATTGGGCTGCAGATTACCAAGTCTGAATGGCTGCATTAATCGATAGGTCAATGCTGGCAGTTCAAGGCACACATAACCCTGCCAAAACCTCACCCCTCCTCCTGCTCTCCCTGATATCCTTCTGTGCAGCCAACTATCACGTTCAACAGTAAGGGGCGCTCATGAACGAAACCAAGCAATTCGCCTACCTCGCCGGCGGCTGTTTCTGGGGCATGGAAGAACTGGTGCGCCGGATTCCCGGCGTGCTTGAGACCGAGGTTGGCTACACCGGAGGCACCGTGCCGGATGCGACCTACGAGATCGTCAGGACCGGCCGGAGCGGGCATGCCGAATCGCTCAAGGTCGTTTTCGACCCGCAGCAGCTCAGCTACCGTCATTTGCTGTTCGAGTTTTTCCGCATCCATGATCCGACCACAATCAACCGGCAAGGAAACGACATGGGCAAGCAGTACCGCTCGGCGATCTTTTACGCCGATGAAGAACAGAGACTAACCGCAGAAGATGTGATCAGGATCGTGGATGCCTCCGGTGCATGGCAGGCAAAAATCGTTACCACGCTGGAACCGTTCGGGGAGTTTTACCGTGCCGAAGAATACCACCAGAAATATCTGGTCAAGCATCCCAACGGTTACACCTGCCATTACGCCAGAAAGTTTGACCTGGGTGAAGGAAACAACGACCTGTCCCGCCAGACTAGCTAACCGATTTCTCTGTTTCCTGCAATAATTCGCGCGCCTTTGCCGCCATGGCATGGTTCGGATTGACTTCAAGCAGCTGCTGCCAGACAGCGCGGGCTTCGGCCACCTTTCCTTTGGCATGCCGCAATAACAGGCCAAGATTCACATAGGCCTGCCCGAATCCGGAGTCGGTGGCGATCGCGTCGCGAAAAGCCTGCTCGGCCAGACCGATATCTTCATTGCGCCAGTACATCGCGCCAAGATCCGTGCGCGCATTGGTCAAATCCGGGTTTATATCAAGAACTCGTCTGTAATAAACGATCGAGCGCGGCGCATCGTTCATGTCGTAATACAGGTTGCCCAGTGACAAGGCTGCTTCGATGTCGTTGATATCGTTATTGAGCCGTTCTTTCAGTTGGCTGATGTCGTTATTAGCATCCATGGATTCGTTTCCCAAGTGTTAAGATTTCATAAAATTCTTGCCCCGGCAAACAACCGGAAACGGAACGCAGTATATCAGGTCGCTTCAGGCGGTTGCCCGGCAAAATTCTTTTGCCGATCCTGCCCCGGTTATTCTTCCATCACCACGCAAAGCCGATCATTACCTCGATCACGATCAACAGGCCCAGCGACAGATTGACCGCGATGAGCTTGCGTATTCTTCCCAGCAACTCGCCTGCATCCTTCCATCGCTGGTTGGCGACATTCAGGCTGAGCGGCACATACAGAGCAAAGAACACATACATGAAGATAAGCATCATCACCAGACCCAGCGCCAGCATGATATGCACATAACGCGCAACATGCGCCATGCCGCCATACAGGTAGACCATATAAAAGCCGCTTACCAGCAACGCGCCTATTGCGCCCCAGACCCAGTGGAAGAATCTGCGAAACACGGCATCCCACAGACGCAAACGCTGTGGCGGTTCAAGCGTCTCGACGGCGGCGGGTCGCAATGCCACATACGCAAAGAACATGCCGCCAACCCAGATCATCACCGCGATCAGATGTATCAGTTTGAATACCGCCATGGATTATTTCCGTTCAGTTGTTGGTCGGGCAGTACGATACCTCAAAAACATCACTCTCTTCTACAAACCCTCTTCTCTACCCCTCTCCCGCTTGTGAAATGGGGAACAAGATTTCGCGCACCGGCCTGAAGCTTTTGCGATGCACGTGAGATACGCCGAATTCACGCAATGCAAGTAGATGGGCTGCGGTAGGGTAGCCTTTGTGGCTATCGAATCCGTAATGGGGATATCTTTCGTGCAATTCCTGCATCAGTGCGTCACGTGCTGTTTTCGCCAGGATCGAAGCGGCCGAAATCGCCGCGACCTTGCTGTCGCCCTTCACGATAGCCCGGCTGGGTATGCCCGTCTGAGGACAATGCAATCCATCCACAAGCACCTGGTGCGGCTGGATGCTGAGGGCCAGCACGGCACGCCGCATCGCCAGCAGCGAAGCCTGCAGAATATTGAGCCGGTCTATCTCTTCAACTTCGGCATGAGCCACCGCCCAGGCCAGTGCCCTTTCGCGAATGATTTCAGCCAACCGTTCACGTTGGCATTCGGAAAGTCTTTTAGAGTCAGCCAAACCGGCAACAGGGCGCGCCGGATCGAGTATCACAGCAGCGGCACTCACCGGCCCTGCCAGCGGTCCACGCCCCGCCTCATCCACCCCGCAAATCAGGATCATCTCATAACCAATGATTTTCCCAACGTCTATTGCCGGGTAAGTCAGATGGCTATAACCAACCACTTGGCATCCGTCTTCTGGTTGCTTAGTGGGATGGCTAGTCGTTTTGTCAGTCGTTTTATCACGCATTCTTCAGGTACCGCAGTACGACACCCGCTGCCTTCCGGGCTGTGTTATGCCTAAGCGACCGATGCAATTCGACAAACGTCCTCTCGAGTTCTGCCAACGCATCCCCGTTGTTTAGCAGATTGAGCAAAGCCTGGCAGAGATTCTCTGGCGTGGCATCTTGCTGTATCAGTTCAGGAACGACGAATCGGCCGCACAAGATATTGGGCAAGCCGAAATACGGCAGGTAGCTCTTGCGCTTCATCAGCCACCACGACGATTCCGGCATCCGGT
>QJWF01000039.1 GCA_003235435.1 Nitrosomonadales bacterium | reverse complement strand
CGATCAGGCCGCGGTCAGACTGCGTGGATATCTGCCAGCGGCGATGCCCCGTGCCTTGCAGCAGGAAAACGTCGTAGGAATCGAAGTGCGGTCCGACCCCGCCGCCCCTCGCAGCGTAACTCACCATAAGATCGTCCATGCGAGCATGGGGTATAAAATTGAAATGCTTCAGCAACTTTGCGGCTTCCGGCAGGTGGTGGTTCACCCCTTGCACCAGCACAGTCCACTTTTTATTGCCGGCGCTGACGAAATCACGGGTGCAAAATGGAGCATGTCGCAGTTCGAACTTTCCGCGTCGCTGTGTTATGAGACGGGCCTGAACGTCTTGTTCGCAGGCAAGATCCAGCAGTTGCCGCGGTTCTAGCAGCCCGGAGAATTGCGGGATCGCTCCGCGTATCAGCAACGGTTTTTTTTGCCAATAGTCTCGGAGAAATTCCCTTTTTGTCAGTCCGCCGAGCAGGGGGAGTCGGTTTTCCATCGCGGAATTATATCCCCGCCATGCAGGGTCCGGCCATGACGAAAAAACTTTTATCGTACGGACAAAAAGTGTTTAGAATGTGGCTCAGGGGGAATCATCAATGCAGTGTGTACAACTCACTATCGGGATGGAGGCGCCGCACTTCGAGTTGCCGGATGCCGACATGCAGACGTTCAGCCTCACCTCGCAACTAGGCAAGAAAAACATCGTGCTGTATTTCTACCCCAAGGACGATACGCCGGGCTGCACCATGGAGGCCAACGAGTTCAGCGATCTCGAAGAGGAGTATGCAAAATTCGACACCATCGTGATCGGCATCAGCCGCGATGATTGTCTCAGTCATGCATCGTTCCGCGATAAATACGGACTGTCGGTGCTGTTGCTCTCCGATCCCGATGCGCGCGTTTGCAAACGTTACGGAGTGATGTATGAGAAGGAAGCGGAGGGACAGAAAAAACTTTCCATCAAGCGTTCCACGTTCGTGATCGATCGGCAGGGCAAGCTGCGCCATGTCATGTATGGCGTGCAGGCGCACGGACATGCGCAGGATATATTCAAATTGGTCAAGGAGCTGAAATGATAATCGGAAAAGACACCGTGGTTTCGCTGAACTATGAATTGTTCGACTCTGCAGGGGAACTGCTGGAGCAGGTCGAAATCCCGATCAGCTACCTGCATGGCGGATATGACGGCATCTTCCCGCTGGTTGAGGAAGCCCTGCATGGAAAAAAAACCGGCGACCGGTGCACAGTCACGATGCAACCTGATGATGCTTTCGGCGAATACGATCATGGCCTGGTGGAAGTCGAGGCGCGCAGTTCATTTCCGAAGGAAGTCGCGGTCGGTATGCAATTCGAAGGCGGGCCTGAAGGTGCGGACGATGACGATTATATGTTGTTCACCGTGGTGGACGTTACCGACGAAGAAGTGACGGTGGACGGCAATCATCCATTGGCAGGCAAGACCCTGACATTCAATTGCACTGTAACGGGCGTGCGTCAGGCCACTGCGGAAGAACTGGAACATGGGCATGTGCATGAGCCGGGCGGGCACGTACACTGATCTTGCGGCAGTGCATGATGAGCGAATCCAGATACCGTGATCTGTTTGACCTTGCTGCAGATTGTCTGATGGTGCTCGATATTGATGGCACTATTATAGACATCAACCGCACCGGTCTTGCGCAACGCGGTTACACCAGGGACGAGATAATCGGGATGCATATCACTCGGCTTGACCCGCCTGAATTCGCCGCCAAGGTTCCCAAAAGGCTGGAAGACCTCGAGAAGAAGGGTTTTGCCGTCTTCGAGTCTGCCCACCTGTGCAAGGATGGCTCTGTGATGCCGGTTGAGATAAATACCCGGGTTATCGAACTGGACGGGAAGAAAGTGATGTACAGCGTTATCCGTGACATCACCGGACGAAGGACGGCGGAACAGAGGATCGCACAATTGGCGCATTTCGACATGCTCACCAAGCTGCCCAACCGCGCCTTGTTCTACGACCGTCTCGACCAGGCTGCTGCACGGGCCAAGCGCTACCATCAGAAGTTTGCCGTACTGTTCATGGACCTGGATGGATTCAAACAGGTCAATGATGAATTCGGCCATCATGTGGGGGATATCCTGCTGAAAACGGTAGCAGAGCGTCTTACCGACAACGCACGCGACATGGATACCGTGGCGCGTGTGGGCGGGGATGAATTCATATTCATTCTGAACAACATCGACCATCCCGAAAATGCTGTGTTGGTTGCCAATAAAATTCTGGATTCATTGGCCCGGCCATTTGTCATCAACGATAACAGTTGTTCTGTCGGGTGCAGTATCGGGATTTCGATTTTCCCGGACGATACCAGTATCACGGAGACGCTGGTAATAATGGCCGACGATGCAATGTATCTGTCCAAAAAGAGCGGCAGGAACCAATATCAGTTTTTCAATCCACTGCCGGGAAAGCAACGGGAGATGCGTCAGGAAGTTTTACCGATCAAGTTTTCCGGCTAACCACTCCGCCACCTGGCCCGCGCCAGCGGCTGCGACACGTGGTTGTGCCTGCCCAGGGATTGTTCTTGCTCCAATCCAGAGGTTTTCCAGTTCCGTTGCGATGTTTCCCCGTTCGAGCGCCTGCCGCGATACTTCGACGCACTTTCCGTGTCGATGCAACCACTCGACCAGGACGGGCGATTCAGGCCAGTCGGGACGGGCTACATACAGGACAGGCGTGGCGCAGCACGCTGCTTCGGTGAAACTACCGTAACCCGGCTTGCACAGCAGCGCATCGCTGCTGGCAAGCAGGTCGCCGAAACCCATCGGCAACGTTTCAAGCACGATGGCGTCGGGATGGACGACCTGCCAGTCTGACTGGACCAGCCAACGCACTCCCTCTATTCTCGGCCACCTTTCCATGGGCAAACGACTGGTGATACCGCCCATGCTGATCAGCACCAGCATCTCTTCATTCGATAATCTCAGTCGGCGGTTCAGTTCATCGCGCCGGTCATTGCCGATATCGGCAACGGGTGCAATTTCAACGAGATTGGGCAAGTATTCCATTGCCATGCCGGGGGTGGCGCGCAGGAAAGCATCCGCACCTGAATAACAATCCACTATCTGTTCGGCAATTGAATCCTCGCCGCAATAGTGGCGGTAGATGTCGAACCAGTTCAGCGAGCACAGCGCGGCATTCACGATTCCCGCGCGTTGCGCCCCGGCCAGCGGCAGATAGCCGACGTTGGAAAATACCAGATCGGCCTTGAGTTCACGCAACAGGCGCGTTTCGCCGGCAACGCGTTTATCCCAGTCTGCATGGAATGCACGATAGGCCATGCAGCTGTCCTCGACATGCACGTCCAGCGCCGAAGACATCAGCATGCCGATATCGCCTTCGCTGCGCAGATGGGTGAATGGCGCACGGATACGAGAACGCAGATGGGACAAAGGCACTGAGGAACGCACGGTAATGCCAAGCTGCGGCATATCCAGATGCAGCCGGTTCAGGATCGGAGCGGTCTGTGCGACATGACCGAATCCGTGACCGGAAATGGAAACGACGATATGTGGCATGGGTTGATTTATCCGGGGATGAATGAATAGATGCAGCACAAAGAAATTTCGGTTCGATATTTCCCCTGAATCGATGCTCGAAAGCATTTTATTGCCGCTGAACGCGGGCCGACCCTGATTGTTCCCTTTGCCATCACCGCGATAAGCTGTTTGTTGAGTGTTGGCAAACTCGGTACGGTATTATCGAATGTGCCATGCTCGACATCATTGAACCCAAGGATCAATCATACATCAACGCAGGCGGATTCGATTTTGCAGCCAGCCATGCAAAGCATGGCGAAACTGCCGTCAGGCAGAACCATTGTCCATGTCCAGATATGGTTCATGAGGTCATTCCAGGATTTTTTTTTGCTGACAGGACACGGAAAAACAGTCTAGAATTGGCGCGAACGGGTAATGCAGAAATGCTGCGCGTATCCAGGCGGTGTTGACCATCATGCGGCAGCATTTAGGGAACGGTAAATGTGGACTGACATCAGCCAATTCGAAATTCCTGAAAATCTGAAAACGGCAGGCTATGGGTCGGGCCATGCGGCCAAGTACACCGACATCGGCGAGGTATGTGTCGTCAATTCGATGTTCGGAAAAGCCAAGGTCCGTGTGATACACCCGCGAAAAAAGCGCAGCCTGATTTGGCCGCTGGCAGCGTCTGCTGTTGCGGGAGTGGCTGCAGCCTATTGGCTGGAGCAAGAGATGCAAAAACCTCCCGAACCGATGCGGATCATAGTGAGGCCGGTTGCAAGCGAGGGCACCGTGCAGACAAATTCTGAAACGGCACAGGCCAGTCCGGGGATGGTCAGTAAAGCGGCCGCCCCGTCCGTGCCGATCAAACCGCAGATTTCACCCGGAATTGCAGCCAAGGCTGGGATAATGGAGAAGCAGGAAGCTGCCAAAACGGCTGTACCGCCGGTGAAAAAAGAAACTGCCTCTGCTCCCGCGGCAAAGTCTTTGAATCCCGTCAATCCGCAGATAACACCGCTTTCCTCAGGCGCAGTCCAACCCGATAGTCCGGCTGCCGTGTCACAAACTACCGTTCCGCCATCAGCGAATCAAGCCATTCAGCCCGTTGCGCCTAAAGTTTCCGAACCTGCAAGCCAAAAAGAAAAACCCGTGATTGCCACGGTTGCCGAGCCATTGCCCGAGAACAACTCCGGACCGGAGGTGCCTGCAAGCAGCGGAACAACTCAGGGCAGTACTCAGCCATAGCTTAATCCAAATCTTGTATTTAACTAGAACTTCAAGTTAAGCGCCTTGCACAGGAAGCGCATGTAAGGGGAGGCCAGCCTGAAATGTTCCACGACCTGGGGTCGGAAGTTATTTGAAGTCACGTTTGCCTGGCGCAATTTCGCCAAACTGATGAAATCCTTGCGCTTGAGGTCTTCAACCAGTGGGTGGCCCCTGTCATAGCCGCGCGGCGCGTTTGCAAGCGCATCGCCCTCGAGCGTGAAATGCTTGCAGAAGGTACGGTCATCGCGCGCCGCCACCCATGCGTCACCGTTCTTCACGATTGCCTCGCGTATCCTGAACAATGCATCGGCATCAGGGTGCCACAAACCTACACCGACAAAACAACTGCCGGGTTCGATATGAACGTAATATCCCGGCGCATGGATGTCCTTGCCTGCCTCATGGCGGAACTGAATGCCGATATTGGTCTTGTAGGGAGTCTTGTCCTTGCCGAAGCGGATATCGCGATGGATACGCATCAGAGAACCGCCGACCTTTTTGGCCGATGCGCGGAAGTGTGGCGAGATTGCGGGCATCTCATTCGCCATGTCGCTGATGAACTCCAATGCAGGTGTACGCACCACATCTTCATATTCCTGTTGGTGCGTATCGAACCACTCGCGGTTATTGTTCTCGGCCAGTCCGGCAAGAAAATCGAAGGTCTTCCTTGAGAAGTAACGATGGGTCAATTCAGCGGTTCCTCGAGGAGAATATAATCGGGCCGTAAAGGAAACGCTCACTGTCCCTTTGTTTCGTAGGGGTGTGAAAAAAATCGGTGTGATCGAAGGCTTGACCCGACCGGTGTCAAGCCTTCTGGTTTAAATCACTTTTTGGTCATGTTAATGGCGATAACCGCCACGATGCCTCCGATGACTGCGGCGGCTGCAATAGCGGTCATTATCATCGAAAAAATGCTCATTCAAGCCTCCTCCAGAATTTTTGTTTAAGGGTGAAATTTCATCCCGAGGGAAATCTATCACAAACCATTTCTGAATAAAACCCTCCGGTCATGTAAGCCAGAGTAGATCATTCAACTATAAGTCGTATGCAAGTCGCTTGTTGCGCCGAAAAGTGCTTTGAAATTGCTGTGTCTGACTGTGCAAGTCATGCACTGTCTGCTGTGAATCAAATCATCTTTTTGAGCTGATACAGCTTTTCCAGTGCCGCTTTAGGGCTGAGTTCATCCGGCTGTATGTCCCGCAATGCAGAGGTCAACGGATGTTCTTCTGGCTCGGAAGGTTGCGGTGCTGCAGAGAACAGATCGCCCTGCGGATTCTGCGCGGCGCTTTGCTGTTCAAGCCTGACGAGCTGTTTCTTGGCGTTGCGGATCACGCTGTTTGGAACACCCGCAAGCGCGGCGACTTGCAGACCGTAGCTTTGGCTGGCGGCGCCTTCGTTGACGGTGTGCAGGAACACAATGCTGTTCTGGTGCTCTATCGCGGCGAGGTGGACATTGGCGATCCGGGTGTACTCCTCGGTCAGCCTTGTCAGTTCAAAATAGTGCGTGGCGAACAGCGTGAAGCTGCGGTTGTTGTCCAGCAGGTGGCGCGCGGTCGCGTAGGCCAGGGCCAGGCCATCGAAAGTGGAGGTGCCCCGCCCGATCTCGTCCACCAGCACCAGACTTTTTTCGGTTGCGTTGTGCAGGATATTGGCTGCCTCGGTCATCTCAATCATGAAGGTGGAACGCCCGCTGGCGAGGTCGTCAGATGCGCCGATGCGGGTGAAGATCTGGTCGATTTCCCCAATCGTTGCTTCCTGCGCGGGCACAAAACAGCCAATATGCGCGAGCAGCACGATGAGGGCGACCTGGCGCATGTAGGTGGATTTGCCGCCCATGTTGGGGCCGGTGATCAGCAACATGCGGCGGCCATCGTGCATCGTGGTGTCGTTGGGTGCGAATTGTTCAACCTGCTCCTCGACGACCGGATGCCTTCCCAGTTTGATGTTGATCTGTGCCGAATTCGAGAACTGCGGCGCGCGAAAGTTGAATGTGGCGGCGCGCTCGGCAAAGGTGGCGAGCACGTCGAGTTCGGCGATTGCAGCAGCAATGCGTTGCAATTGCGGGATGAATGGCGCCAACTGCTCGAGCAGCCGATCATAGAGAAATTTCTCGCGCGCCAGTGCGCGGTCGTTGGCGGAGAGTGCCTTGTCCTCGAAGGTTTTCAGTTCGGGTGTGATGTAGCGTTCGGCATTCTTCAGCGTCTGCCGGCGGCGATAGTCGCCCGGCACCCTGCCGGCGTTGGCGATGCTGACCTCGATATAGAAGCCGTGCACGCGGTTGTACTCGACTTTCAGTTTTTCTATGCCGGTTCGCGTGCGTTCGCGCGCTTCGAGCTGTAGCAGGAAATCGCCGCAGTTGTTCTGGATGCCGCGCAACTCATCCAGCTCTGAATCAAATCCATCTGCAATAACGCCTCCCTCTCGTAATACGGAGGAGGGTTCTTCCTTGATCGTTTGTTGCAAGAGATCGACCAGCGCGGCATCGGCCTGCAGTTCGTCCGCCAGTTTCTGAATGCGCGGTGCGACGATTCCTGCCAGTAGCGCAGAGAGCCCGGGCAATTGCTTGAGTGTGTCGCGCAATCCAGAGAGGTCGCGCGGGCGCGCAGTCTTGAGCGCGATGCGCGCGGTGATGCGCTCAACGTCCACGCTGGACTTGATCCGGTCATGTGCCTTGCGGAATGTCTCATCCAGTTCATCCACCGCATCGAGGCGCTGGCGCAACTCGTTGCGGTCGCGTAGCGGATGGTGCAGCCAGTGGGCGAGCAATCGGCTGCCCATGTTAGTGGCGCAGGTGTCGAGCAGCGACAACAGCGTGGGTGCCGGTTCCCCGCGAAGTGTCTGGGTGATCTCGAGGTTGCGGCGCGTGGCGGCATCCATGCACACAAACCGGTCGGCGTGATAGACATGCAAAGCACTGATGTGCGCAAAGCCCTGCCCCTGTGTGAGCTTGGCGTAACCCAGCAATGCGCCCGCTGCTTCAAGCCCCAGCGTGTAGTCGTTGCAACCGAAACCGGCCAGATCGCGTGTGGAGAACTGCTGGCACAGTGTGCGGCGCGCAGTTTCCAGATCGAAGTGCCAAGCGGGCAGGGATTTGTTTGCGGCACTTTTGAGTTGCGGGATATTTGCGCCCTCTGAGAACAGTATCTCGGCAGGCTGCAGGCGCTCCAGTTCGGCGGGAAGTTGTTTTGCGTCGACTTCCGTGACAAAGAACAGGCCCGAAGCAAGATTGAGCCACGCCAGTCCTGCTTCGTTATCTCTTTCTCGCAGCGCCAGCAGCAGGCAGTCGCGCTTCTCTTCCATCAGCGCGGAATCTGTCAGCGTTCCTGGCGTGACGATGCGCACCACTTTTCGTTCAACCGGCCCTTTGCTGATTGCGGGATCGCCGATCTGTTCGCAGATAGCTACCGACTCCCCGAGTTTTACCAAGCGCGCCAGATATTGCTCGGCCGCATGATACGGTACTCCGGCCATCTTGATCGCTTGCCCGTTCGAGGTTCCGCGCTGAGTCAGTGTGATGTCGAGCAGTTTTGCAGCACGCTCTGCATCCTCGTAGAACAATTCGTAGAAATCTCCCATGCGATAGAACAGCAGCATGCCGGGATGCTGAGCTTTGATGCCCAGATATTGCTGCATCATGGGCGTGTGTTTTGGAGTATTATCTTGTTTATTCATCACAGTCGGAACGAGGGGCGGTTCTGTTATCGTTTTCAGGAAGTTATCACGGCCGGTTTGAAGTGCATAGCGATGTTTGATCAGGCGGGCTAGAAAAAACGGAATCAGAGTTTCCGAATTATTTTTTATGTACGATAAACAGCACCCTTTAAAGATATATCTGTTGTTGCTTTTGTACGTCTTTGTCGCCGAATTCGGCATTATGTACGTGCTCAGCATCATTCAGGTCAAGCCGGAGATAAACTGGACGGAATCCCTTCTTGATGCGATCCTGCTGACATCGGTGTGTATTCCTGTCTTCTGGTTTTTCTTCGTGAAACCGCTGCAAAATGCCCTTGAACTGGAAAGCATCAAGTCGCACAAGATCGTCGAAATGGCGGCGGAAGGGATCATCAGTATCGATACCAGAGGCACTGTCCAGTCATTCAATCGGGCTGCGCAAAGAATATTCGGCTATGACGAAGCTGAAGTTCTTGGCAGGAATGTTTCGATGCTGATGCCGGAGTATCATCGCGATCGCCACGACGGGTATCTGGCCCGCTATTTAAAGACCGGCGTGGCGCATATAATCGGAAAAACACAGGAACTGGAAGGGCGGCGAAAAAACGGCATGCCATTCCCGATGGAATTGGCGGTGACCGAGGTCAAGGTTGGCGATGCGCATTTTTTTACCGCAATGTTGCGCGACATCAGCGAGCAAAAGCTTGCGCAACAACGTATCGAACAATTGGCCCACTACGACACACTGACTCATTTACCGAATCGTACCTTGTTTTACGACCGGCTCGACCAGGCCATTATTGTGGCGAAGCGCAACAAGCAGAGTCTGACGCTGTTGTTCATCGATCTGGATGGCTTCAAGCAGGTCAACGATACATTGGGGCATCATGCCGGAGATTTGCTGCTGGTGAAGGTGGCCGAACGTCTGCGACTGTGCGCTCGTGAAAGCGACACTTTGGCGCGCCTCGGTGGCGATGAGTTTACGGTGATTTTGAATGATACCCATGAGCGCGAGGCTGTGGCGGGGGTGGCAATAAAGATGATCGAGTCAATAAGCCAGCCGTTCGACCTGGAAGGGGTGCAGGTGAAGGTCAGCGCAAGTATCGGAATAGCCCGATATCCCGATGATGCTCCATCCAAGGGAACTTTGCTGGTTGTG
>QJWF01000108.1 GCA_003235435.1 Nitrosomonadales bacterium | reverse complement strand
GAAGGCTAACATTCGCTTGCGAATGTTAAGTCCCAACGGGACGGGCCGGAGGCAAAGTAGGTCATCGTCAGACTCCTCATAAACACAAAAGCCCTCCCCGCGAGGGCTTTTGTGTTTATGGCGTTCGATAGTGAACTGCTTGAACGAAGTGACAAGACACCGCGAAGCGGCTTGTTGCGGCGAAGACTCATATCGGCGCGGCCGATGTGATGTCGTAACCAAAGTAGGTCATCCCTTTGACAACCTCAGGGCAGGCGTCAGAGTCCTTGCAAACAAACAACCCGGCACAAGACCGGGTTGTTTGTTTTATGGGGTTTGATTTGTGACTTGACTGGGGCGCTATTTGTAATCGCGCAGCTCAGGAGGAGTGTCGTCATGATCGCCATGCGGTTCATGTTCATATGCCTTGACGAATATCTCGCGTATCTTTTTTTTAGTGAACTGCATCGGGATATCCATGTTATGGCAGATCGTGTCTTCGCTGTAGTAAATAACATTGCGCTCGATGCTGCGCAATACGCTGTGGTCGAGATGGAATCCTTCTTCGGTCAATGCATGCTCCAATCCCTCAAGGGTGTAGTGTTCCAGATTGTAAGTGACGCGCAAAGAGTTCGGGATGTCGCCATACTCGACCTTGCAGTTTGGCAACCCGGATAAAAGTTGATAGGCGCGAACAATCTGGCCGGGCGGTTCCTGGCTGAATACTATGTCACGCTGTTTTTGCAGTTCAGACGAATCGGTCATTTTGGCGTTGCTGATGACATCTCATTTGCCCTGCAGTATCTGTATACCCTTGAGCAGGTTCAGTGCCTGACTAAGCAGGTAATCGCTCTTTGAGCCAAACTCGGAGGGAACAGGCCTTGCAGTTTCTCCTCCGTTGCCTTTTGGAGCGGAGATCTTGCTTTTAACGGTATTGTCAGATTTGCTGTCCGACGGCCTGTCATTGATCAAGTGCTTGTCCAGATCAGCCTCGCGCAGATGGAATACGCCGTCATCATTACCGGTGGCAGGATCTTCCACTTGTATGTCAGGCTCGATGCCCTTGGCTTGTATGGAGCGACCGCCGGGAGTGTAATAGCGTGCCGTGGTAAGTTTGATCGCAGTATTGTTGCCTAGTGGCAATATGGTTTGCACTGAACCCTTCCCGAATGTCTGCGTGCCCATGATCACTGCGCGCTTGTGATCCTGCAACGCGCCGGCGACGATTTCAGATGCCGAAGCCGAGCCGCCATTCACCAATACGACCATAGGGACGGTTCTTGCTTCATCCGGAATATTCCTGATGTAATCCTTATTGCCGTTGCCGCGCAGATAATTCTCGGGGCTGGCGGTCAGACGCATCTTGGCATCATCGGTGCGCCCTTCGGTGTAAACAACAAGCGCATCCTTATCCAGGAATGCGGCGGATACACCCACAGCACCGGTGAGCAAACCACCGGGATCGTTGCGCAGATCCAGCACAAGGCCTTTCAAAGCGCCCTTGTTCTCCTTGTGCAGATTCTCAAGCGCAGTTGCCAGATTCTCGCCGGTTTTCTCCTGGAACTGGGTGATGCGTATGAATCCGTAACCGGGCTCGACCAACTTTGATTTTACGCTCTGCACTTTTATGATTGCGCGCGTAATAGTAAAAGTCAGCAATTTGGGTTCATTCTTGCGCGTGACGGTCAGCGTGATCTTGCTGCCGGGTTTTCCGCGCATGCGCTTGACAGCATCCTCGAGTGTCATTCCCTTGACCAGTGTGTCATCCAGCTTGATGATCAGGTCTCCGCTCTTGATGCCGGCATTGAAGGCAGGGGTGTCCTCAATCGGAGAAACTACCTTTACCAAGCCGTCCTCCATGCCGACCTCGATGCCGAGTCCGCCAAATTCGCCGTGCGTACCGACTTGCAGTTCCTTGAATGCGTCAGCATCAAGAAATGCTGAATGCGGATCGAGGCCATTCAGCATGCCGGTGATGGCTTCCGTGATAAGTTTCTTGTCAGTGACCGGTTCGACGTAATCACTCTTGATACGACCGAACACTTCTGTAAATGCTCGCAATTCTTCTACAGGAAGCGGTGTCGCGATTGTTTCCTTGTCCGCAATAGCGGCGAAGTGCAGGCTACCCGCGATGCCCGCGACCAAGCCTATACCGACCAGGCCAGCTTTTTCCAAAAGACGCATAATTTCCTCAATGTTGTTTTGCCAGCCACTTTAAAGGGTCGAGCGGTTTGCTCTTATGGCGCAATTCGAAGTATAAACCGAAATTCTCATTGCCGCCGCTGTTGCCAACCGTTGCAATGGCATCGCCGCCTCGCAATATATCTCCTACTTCCTTGTAGAGAGTTTCATTGTTGCCATACAAACTCATATAGCCGTCGCCATGGTCGATAATAAGCAGGTTTCCGAAACCTCGAAGCCAATCTGCGAACACCACCTGTCCGGCAGCGATTGCTTTGACAGTTTGTCCGCTGGAAGTTCTTAGGAACAATCCTTTCCATTTAACAGAACTTTCGGGCCGTGGTGCTCCGAACCTGTTGGCGATCTCTCCTCTGACCGGAAGCGCAAGTTTTCCCTTGAGTTGACCGAATGGATTGCCGTCAAGCCGGTTGTCAGGAAGGTTTTCATTGCGGAACAGGGATTTTGATTTGGGCTGGGCGAGCATCTCGGCGATTTTTTCAACCAATTGCGCCAAGCGGTTCTCATCGCGTTGCAAACGGCTGATCTCGCGACGCTGTTGGCGAAGCTGAAAAGATATCTTGCTCAGCATCCGTTGCCTGGAGTGCTTCTCCTTCTCCAGAGACTTCTTTTGCACCGCTTGTTCTGAGCGCAATGAAGCGAGCTCTGTGCGCTGCTCGCGCGCCGCAATGCCGACTGCTTCCAGCTCGGCAAGATCGTCCCGCAAGGAGGCAAGCCAGACTGCACGGTTTCGGGCGATGTACCGGTAATAATGCAGGTGGCGCGCTACCTGGTTTGGATCCTGGTTGTTTAGCAACAGTTTGAGATATTCCTGCTTGCCGCCTAGATATTGCTGATACAGCAGTTTGCCGAGCAACGCCTGCTGACGGTCAATGTCTTCATTCAATTTTTGCTGTTGTTCCTGAAGCGTGCCGAGCTTGTGATCGGCTTCACGCTGCCGTGCGGCGAGCCTGGAAAGCTTGCGATTGATATTGCTGATCGCCCGCTCCGATTCACGCAATGCATCAGCTGCTTCCGATTTCGTCTCGCTGGTCTTTTCCATTTCGAGCTGCATAGCGGCAATGCGTTTACGCAGGTTTTCCAGTTCCTCCTGCCGGTCGGAATCGGCTGCAAAACAGAAGGTGGAAACCTGGAGGCTGAAGACTGAAAAAAACAGGAAAAAGCCGCTGCGAAGCCAAACGAAAAACAGACTTTCGTTCTCTATTTTCTGTCCCTCGGAAGCGACATATTCAGATGACAATTTTCCCCTCGTCATCTGTCCCCTGTCATCTGGATCAGGCTGTGTCCGGTCATTTCCGCAGGTTGGGGCAAGCCCATCATGGTCAACAGGCTGGGTGCAAGATCGCGCAGTGCCCCACCATTTGAAAGTGTTGCTTTTCGACCGATGTACAGGAACGGCACCGGATTAAGAGTGTGTGCGGTATGAGCCTGATTCGTTGCGCGATCGATCATTTGTTCCGCGTTGCCGTGGTCTGCGGTAATGATTACTTCGCCGCCCACGGAGAGCATTGCTTTGACCACACGACCGATGCACGTATCCAGCGCTTCAATTGCTTTGGTAGCTGCATCCATGTTGCCGCTGTGGCCGACCATGTCACCGTTGGCATAGTTGCAGATGATTGCATGATATTTTCGACCCAGAATGGCCTCTTCAAGTTTATCGGTCACCTCGTATGCGCTCATTTCAGGCTTAAGGTCGTAGGTGGCGACCTTGGGCGATGGCACAAGAATGCGGTCTTCTCCGGCATAAGGTTGTTCCCTGCCGCCGTTGAAGAAGTAAGTGACATGCGCGTATTTTTCGGTTTCGGCGATACGCAATTGCTTCAAGCCAAGGCTGGAAACATATTCCCCAAATCCGTTGTGTATGGTTTCCGGGGTATAAGCGCAGGGCAGATCGAAATCGTCGCCATAACGGCTGAGCGTAACGAAACAGGATAATTTTGGAACGATGGCGCGCTTGAAATTGCTGAAAGCGTTGTCAGTAATAGCCCGGGTGATTTCCCGGGCGCGGTCGGCCCGGAAATTCATGAACACGACTGCGTCGCCATCCTGCATCACAGCTGCCTTTGAGCCATTGGGAACAATGGCGGTTGGTTTGACGAACTCGTCAGACTCGCCGCGTTCGTAAGCGGACTTGAGTGCGCTCAAGGCGTCATTCGCAGTGAACTCGGCCTTGCCTTGCACAAGCAATTCATAAGCCGGCTGAACGCGCTCCCATCGATTGTCCCTGTCCATCGCATAATAACGCCCGATAATGCTCGCAATCCGACCCGTTTTTAATGCGGAACATTTTTCATGCAACATATTTAACGATTGCGAAGCGCTCTTGGGTGGCGTGTCTCGGCCGTCGAGGAAGGCATGCAGATAGACTTTCTTCAAACCGTTGCGCGCAGCCATCTCCAGCATGGCAAGGATATGGCTTTCGTGGCTGTGCACACCTCCGGGCGAAAGCAACCCCATGATATGCAGTGCGCTGTCAAGCTGCTTTGCCGATGAAACTGCCTTGGTCAATGCCGGATTGGTGAAGAAGCTGCCATCCTCGATTTCCAGATCGACTCTGCTTAGGTCCTGATATACGACACGACCTGCACCTATGTTGAGATGGCCAACTTCGGAGTTGCCCATTTGAAGCGACGGTAAACCGACGAATTTTTCCGAGGCATTGATCAAGGTATGGGGATAATCTTTCCACAATTTATCCCAATTCGGTTTTCGGGCGGCCAAAATAGCATTGTGATCCGGATCCTCGCGATAGCCAAAACCGTCAAGGATGAGCAGTAATACAGGAGTGACGTTCATTGATGTAGAATATAAGCAGATGGTAATTTGATGAAGTTGCATTCTAGCCGAATTGTCCGGCTTCATCTAATGAGGTGCCCTGCGATTGTTGCACGGCCGTGCATCTATAAATTCATTCAATGCATGGTGAGCATGATTATCCTGTGAGCAAATATGGCAAACAAACTGATAGACAGAGATGAAGATATACAGCAGGCCGCGCAGGCCATCAAGGCGATCGCACATCCGCTTCGGCTGAAAATACTATGTGTGCTGGGAGATCAGGAAATCAGCGTCCAGGAGATCGTAGATCAGGTAGGCACAACCCAGAGCAATATTTCCCAGCACCTTGCTATTTTGCGCGACAAGGGCGTTTTGGCTACTCGCAAGGATGCGAACAGGGTCTTTTATCGCATCGGCGATTTGCGCACCCTGAAACTCGTCGGGATGATGCGTGACGTATTTTGCGTAATTTAAAGGTTGACCTCCAGTATATATTAGAATATACTTATATTCTGAATTTTAAATGGGGTGAATACTTTGAACAAATCATGGATATATTCCCTGCTGTTTTGTTTGGCAAATGCTCATGCGGCCGAACAACTCCAAGTGGCTTCAGTACAGTATCGCGAAGTAGAGCAGACCTATAGTGTCGAGGGCTTGGTTGAGGCGACACGCCAATCTACCGTTTCTGCGCAAATCAGCGGGCGTATCAAAGAGATCAATTTCGATGTCGGGAGCAGGGTCAACAAGGGCCAGGTGATACTGCGCATCGATGAGCGCGAGACTGCACAAGCACTGGCGAGCAGCAATGCGCAAGTATTGCAGGCACAGGCCACTCTGCAGAACGCAAAGGCCAATTACGAGCGGTCCAAGCAATTGTTCGAACAAAAGTTCATCAGCCAGTCCGCGCTGGACAAAGCTCAGGCGGATTACCAGGTGGCACGGGCTCAGGCCGCCGCAAGTGAAGCAGGCGTTGGCCAGGCCAGCCTGGCACATGGCTATAGCGCGGTTGTTGCGCCCTATAGCGGTGTAGTTGCGGCGCGACTGGTCGAAGTGGGGGAAATGGTTACTCCGGGCAAACCGATGATGGTCGGTTTCGACCCGGCCGAGATGCGCGTGGTGGTGAGCGTTCCGCAGTACAAGCTATCAGAGATCGGTCCGAACCCAAAAGTCGTGGTGGAAATGCCGTCATTGAACCGGTGGGTCAAGGCTGCTTCGACAATTGTACAGCCGCTTGCTGATGCGCGTACACACAGCACTCAGGTGCGCGTATATCTTCCCAAAGATGAACAGGGCGTGTACCCGGGTATGTTTGTGCGAGCGCACTTTGTCGTGGGCAAAGCAAACAAATTGGTGATACCCCTTAGTGCGATATTGCGACGCAGTGAAGTGGTCGCGGTATATGTCGTCGATGAAAAGGGCGGTGTCAAACTGCGCCAGGTGAGATTGGGCGAAACGACGGCCAATGGTTCAGTGGAGGTATTGGCAGGACTGAATCCCGGGGAAAAAGTGGCTCTGGATCCGATCAAGGCAGGTATCAGCAAAGATTGACAAACTGAGCCTGGTGGACAGGGGTCCCAAGGGTTTCAATCGTCAAGTTCAGGATTCAAATAATCATGGGAATTTCAGGACGCATTTCAAAATTATTTCTGCACTCGCAGATGACTCCATTGCTGGCATTGGTTGCGGCGTTGCTTGGCACATTTGCGGTGATGGTGACTCCGCGTGAGGAAGAGCCGCAGATCAATGTCACCATGGCAAACGTGATGATCGCCTACCCGGGCGCATCCGCCAAGGACGTCGCACAGACCGTGGCGACGCCGGCAGAACAGGTGTTGTCGCAGATCGCCGGCGTGGATCATGTCTATTCGGTATCGCAACCGGGCATGGCAATCATAACCGTGCAGTTCAAGGTCGGTGAAGAGCATGTGCCTTCGCTGGTCAAACTGTATGACGTGGTGCGATCACATTCGGATTGGCTGCCGCCCACACTGGCTGTTGCAGAACCCATCATCAAGGCCAAGGGAATCGACGATGTTCCGGTAGTGGCGTTGACGCTGTGGCGAGAGCAGGAATTGGGCGGCAGCCTGGAATTGACCCACGTGGCGCATGCCATCGAAACGGAATTAAAGCGTATCACCGGCACGCGTGAAGTCACTACACTGGGGGGAACGCGGCACATGGTGCGGGTATTGCTGGATCCCGAAAGCATGAATGCATACCAGCTATCCATGCAGGACGTGCGAGCGTCACTGCAATCCTCCAACGTGTCGCGGAATGCCGGGAGTCTGGTGCGGGACAACCGCGAAGTGCTGGTGCAAACCGGCAGCTTTTTGAGCAATGCCGGTGAAGTGAGACAACTGGTGGTGGGTGTTTCGGATGGCAAGCCGGTGTTCCTGAGGGACATTGCCGAAGTGCAGGATGGCGCGGACCAACCAGACAAATATGTGTGGATAGGCACAGGACCGTCTGCCCGGGACAAGCAGATCGAGGCAAACGGGGAATTCACCGCGGTGACTTTGGCGATCACAAAAAAGCCGGGCGCGAATGCAGTGAATGTCGCCAGAGAGCTGCTGGTTCGGGTGGATGAACTGAAGGGCAGCGTGATACCGGACGATGTGCATGTGACCGTCACGCGCAATTATGGCGAGACCGCAAACGACAAAGCACTGAAACTGATCCAGAAACTGTTGTTCGCCACCGCCGCCGTGGTCACGCTGGTATGGTTTTCAATGGGCAGACGGGAGGCGCTGGTGGTGGGCATCGCGGTGTTGCTGACACTGGCTGCGACATTGTTCGCGTCCTGGGCATATGGATTTACCCTGAACCGCGTATCGCTATTCGCGCTGATATTCTCGATCGGGATACTGGTTGATGACGCGATCGTGGTGGTAGAAAACATCCACCGTCGACGGGCACTTTCGTCGCACCAGCCGCTGTCGGAGATCATACCCGAAGCGGTCGATGAGGTCGGCAGCCCGACCATACTTGCCACCTTTACAGTGATTGCCGCCTTGTTGCCGATGGCGTTTGTCAGCGGTTTGATGGGTCCATATATGAGCCCGATTCCGATCAATGCCAGCATGGGCATGCTGATCTCTCTTGCGGTCGCGTTCGTGATCACACCCTGGCTGGTTTTGCGTTTTGCCGGCGCTCATCATGAAGAGCTGAAAGATGAACGCGACACCCGGATATATCGCTTCTTTCGCGATCGTCTGGGGCCATTTCTCAACGGCGAGCACGGCAAACCGGCAAGGCGCAAATTATGGACTTCGATCCTGGTAGGGTTGCTGCTGGCCGTTTCACTGGGAGTGGTGAAACTGGTAATCCTGAAAATGCTGCCGTTTGACAACAAGTCTGAATTCCAGATCGTAGTTGACATGCCGAGCGGCACCCCGCTTGAGAAAACCGGCGCGGTATTGCGTGAAATCACCGGCTATCTGGCGACCGTTCCGGAAGTTACGGATTATCAAGCCTATGCCGGAGCGGCTTCGCCGATCAACTTCAACGGTCTGGTGCGCCAATATTATCTGCGAAGCGCTTCAGAACAGGGAGACATCCAGGTCAACCTGCGCGACAAGCATCACCGCACCCGCAGCAGCCATGAGATCGCCACATCGGTGCTTGAACCGCTACAGAAGATCGCCGCGATATGGGGTGCCAAGGTAAAGGTCGTCGAAGTGCCGCCCGGGCCTCCGGTAATGTCACCGATCGTGGCGGAAATATACGGGCCTGATTATCAGGGCGCGCGCAAAGTTGCCGGCAAGGTGCGCGAGCAATTCGGCAAGACTGCAGACATCGTGGCGATCGATGATACAGTTACTGAAGCCGCCCCCAAAATGCTGTTGCAGGTGTTACAGAGTAAAGCCGCGCTGCTCGGTGTTGCGCCGCGCGACATCGTCGATGTGATCGGCATGGCATTGTCCGGCCAGGAAGTCACTACGCTGCATGACGAAAATGCTAAATACGCGCCGCCATTGCGCATCGGATTGTCCGCGGACCGGCGTGCCAGCCTCGATGAGGTATTGAAACTCAAGGTGCGTGCGCGTGACGGGGTGCTGGTGCCACTCTCCGAAGTGGTGCAGGCAGTGGCAATGCAACGCGATTATCCGATCTTCCACAAGGATCTGCTGCCTGTGGTGTATGTGTTCGGCGACATGACGGGCAAGGTGGATAGCCCGTTGTACGGTATGTTTGCCATCAACAGCAAGGTGAGCGGTAACGAACTGGAACAGGGCGGAAAGCTGGAGAGTCATTTCTTCGGCCAACCCAGCGACCCGTATGCAGGTTATGCGCTGAAATGGGATGGCGAATGGCAAGTAACCTACGAGACTTTCAGAGACATGGGCATTGCTTACGCTGTCGGACTGATGCTGATTTACTTGCTCGTTGTGGCGCAATTCAAGTCTTACCTTGTGCCGCTGATAATCATGTCGCCGATCCCGCTGACCATCATCGGCGTGATGCCCGGACATGCAATGTTGGGCAACCAGTTCACGGCGACATCGATGATTGGACTGATCGAACTGGCCGGCATAATAGTGCGTAATTCCATACTGCTGGTTGATTTCGAAAATCTGCAGGTGAGGGATGGTGTCGACCTGCAACACGCCGTGATAACTGCGGCAAGCGCTCGCGCCAAGCCGATCATACTGACCGGTTTGGCAGCCATGCTGGGAGCGTTTTTTATCCTGGATG
>QJWF01000200.1 GCA_003235435.1 Nitrosomonadales bacterium | reverse complement strand
TGAGTGCATTTCTGTTTTTCTGCTGTGCTTTCCACGTACAGGGCAAGGAGTTCAATGCGGAGCGGCATAGAATGGTGGAGGAGGTGTTGTCAGATGCTGCCACGACTTCCTCTTACAGTGGCATTCCTGTGCTCGGTCCCGGCATAATCGCAGCGATGGAAAAAGTAGAGCGTCATCGCTTTGTACCGGCCGAACTTGCTTCGTCAGCCTATCTTAATCGCCCGCTTCCGATCGGCTACGGACAGACGATCTCACAACCTTTCATCGTGGCGCTGATGACTGAAATGATGCGGGTCGGGGATGGCGACAAGGTGCTGGAGATCGGCACCGGTTCGGGCTACCAGGCGGCTGTCCTTGCGGAACTTGCCAAATTTGTTTATAGCATCGAGATCATCAAACCGCTGGGGGAACAGGCCAGTGAGCGACTTGGCTCGCTTGGTTACCGCAATGTCGAGACCAGGGTAGGCGATGGCTACTATGGCTGGCCGGAAGCAGCACCGTTCGACGCGATCATCGTGACTGCCGCCGCTAGTCATGTGCCACCTCCGCTGATCAAGCAACTCAAACCGGGTGGCCGCATCGTGATTCCGCTCGGCACGCAATTCATGACCCAGTATCTGATGCTGGTGGAAAAAAACCAGGACGATTCGTTGACAACCCGCCAGATTTTGCCGGTTCGTTTCGTTCCGCTTACCGGCGGGCATTAACGTGAAAGTTGCGCAGCGAGTCCTTGTTCGCTTCTCACGTTTGAGGGATAGGGGGGGGAGAGCCGTGTACCGCCCGCCGTTCATCGCGATAGCCCTGCTCTCCGTTTGCGTGCTGGCCTACGAGGTGTTGCTGACGCGGTTGTTCAGCATCGTGTTGTGGCATCACTTCGCCTACATGATCATCAGCGCGGCGATGCTGGGTTATGGCGCGAGCGGCACTGCACTGACCCTGCTGAAGGATAAAATCGCAGCGAACTTCAACATGGTGTACGTGATGGCCGCAGCATCATTGGCTGTTTTGATGCCAATGGCGTTCCTGTTCGCGCAACAAATTCCGTTCGATCCACTCGAACTGCTTTGGGACAAGACCCAGCCTTTCAAATTACTTGCTGTGTATCTGCTGATGATGTTGCCATTCTTTTGCGGTGGCCTGGGCATCGGACTGGTATTTGCTCGTTTCGGCAAGCAATCATCACGCATTTATACCTGCGACATCCTCGGTGCGGGGATAGGCAGCCTGGGCGTCATTCTGGCGCTATTCCTCGTGCCGCCCAACAAGGCGCTGAATATGCTCACGGCATTGGCGTTGCTTGCTGCTGCCATCGCTGTCATCGAACTGAAGGTCCCGACGAAATGGCTGATGGAATTGTTTCTCTGCATGGCGTTGCTGGCATCTGTGCTGCCTGGCATGCAGGTGAACCCATCTCCCTACAAGGATCTGAGTCAGGCCCTGAACATCGTCGGGGCGAAAGTGATTGAGGAACGCAACAGCCCGTTGGGGCAGATCACCGTAGTGGAAAACACCCGCGTTCCGTTGCGTTATGCACCGGGAATGAGCCTCAATGCGACGATGGAACCTCCTCCGCAACTGGGCGTGTATATTGATGGCGAAGGTCCGTCGGCGTTGACAAGATTCGATGGAGGTCTCGAACCGCTTGCCTATCTTGATCAACTCACCTCGGCGCTGCCCTATCACGTGCTTGGCTCTGATGAATCCGCGGATCATGATCATGCAAGAGTGCTGGTGCTGGGTGCCGGTGCTGGGAGCGATGTGCTGCAAGCGCTGTATCATGGCTACAAAGCTATCGACGCAGTCGAACTGGATCGCAATATCACCGGCTTGGTCAAAAAACGATTCCGTGACTATTCGGATAACCTGTACAACCGGCCGGGCGTGCATGTTTACGAAGCCGAGGCGCGCGGCTTCGCCAATTCCAGTCGCAAGCGCTATGACCTGATTCAGGTGGCGCTGATGGATTCATTCGGCGCAGCTTCTGCCGGGCTGTACGGACTGAGCGAGAATTATCTTTATACGGTGGAGGCATTGCAGAGCTATTTTAACCGTCTCACAACGGGCGGAATACTGGCCATCACACGCTGGCTTACGCTGCCGCCGCGAGATGCACTGAAATTGTTCGCGACAGCGGTGTCCGCGCTGGAACGCAACGGTGTGACCGACCCCGCTGCGCGACTGGTGATGATACGCGGTTGGAAAACCGTCACACTGCTGGTGAAGAACAGTGCTGTCTCGTCAGGCGAGATCAAGGCGATCATGGAATTCTGTCGCGAGCGTTCTTTCGATCTGGTCTATTATCCGGGGATGCGCGCTATCGAGGCGAACCGTTACAACTTGTTGGCGCAACCTTACTTCTTCGAGGGGGCTGCCGCGCTGCTGGGCTCGCAACGTCATGACTTCATCGACCGGTATAAATTCTTTATTGAACCGGCAACCGACGACCGCCCGCACTTTTTCCGCTTCTTCAAATGGGATGCCGCGACGGAATTATTCGCGCTGCGCGAGCAGGGCGGCATGGCACTGCTAGACTGGAGCTATCCGCTGCTGGTGGTGGCATTGGCACAGGCGGTCGCGGCCAGCATCGTGCTGATCCTTTTACCGCTGGGATTTTCTCGTTGCCGGCACACTTTGCCAGCCGTGCCGGCAGCACTGTATTTTCTGGCGATCGGATTGGCCTTCATGTTCATGGAGATCGCCTTCATCCAGAAATTCGTGCTGTTCCTGTCGCATCCCCTTTATGCCGTTGCGGTCGTGTTATGCGCATTCCTGCTGTTCGCCGCGACGGGAAGCTGGCTGGCCGGGCGCTGGCAGGCGGCGAACAAAGTCACGCTGGCAGTGATCGCGTTGAGCGCCATATCGTTACTCTACCTCGCGATACTGCCAAGGCTGTTCCAGACGATGATTCATTTACCCGATGTGGAAAAGATTGTTATTTCGTTGGCGCTGATCGCACCATTGGCGATGTGCATGGGCGTACCTTATCCCACCGGTATGACGCGGCTTGCAGATATTTCAGGGAAAGCCATACCTTGGGCGTGGGC
>QJWF01000165.1 GCA_003235435.1 Nitrosomonadales bacterium | reverse complement strand
AGGCTTGCATCGGCTGGTCTTTCAAGTTGTCTGTTCAACCATTCACGAGTGAACCTTACATGTTTGATGAAGCTTCGGTTCCAGGTGTACACCAGGTGAAAATCACCGTTGCGTGCCTGGATCAAGTAAGGGTAGGAAAACTCGAAACCGCAGTTCTTCCCATCGCACTTGTTTTGCCGGGCGGATCTTGCATAGACAAACGGATCAATTCCGGCATCCGTAGCCTTGGCCAAACCGGCGGCTATCTGCAAATATCTCGCGGGTTCGCTCGCCTGGCCGCGCTGGTCTTCTAACTTGTAAACAGTTTTCCATGTAGTTCCGCCATCCGATGAGATTACCAGCGACAGCACATCACGTCCCTGTTCGGTGTCATTCAGCGCCAGCAGGATTTTCCCATCCGCCGTCACCACCCCCGATAGCGACGCATCGGGATTGGACAATGATGTCTTGGTAAGCGCTTTCCAATGTTGCCCTGCATCGTCCGTCCCGGATGCAAGCACGCGTTTTGGAATTTCTCCGGCATTTCGCAAAAGTGCAAAAGCCTGCTGCGGACTTTTGATCAGCACCACCGGTTGCAAACTTGTATTACCGGAACTGATCCTGAACTTGTCTAAGACCGCTCCGTTCCGGCCTATGCGCAGCAGTTCACCGAACTTTCCGATAAATTCGTGATACACCGGCAGCCCGAAGCTGCCGTCGCTGTAATCGAACGGCGTGCCTTTCACCAGAGTACTGATATTCAGGAACGGAGAGGTGATCAGCCGGCGCGGGGTGCTCCAGCTTGCGCCGTCATCAGTCGAGGAAATCGCCGTAATCGAACTGCCCGCCCAGCCACCCATCGATACGGTCACGTAAAACAGCCATAGCGTCCCGTCAGTTGCGCGATGAGGAACCGGGTTGCCCAATTTCTTCACATAGCGCAACAGCGAGCGCTGCGTATCTTCACGATTGATGATGGATTGTTCGTCACCCCAGCGATTGCCCGCGGGATCGAACACCGCGCTGCGGATCTCGACATCCGGCGCGCCTTCACGGCTGCCGGCAAACCAGAAGGCGCGGATGCGCCCATCGCCCAGTTCGACCAGTGAAGCAGCATGTGTATGAACATTCTGTGAGCAGGATGCGAAACCAGTCTGAAACTCCCGCACATCGTTGCCGTTCTGCATCGCGACAGATGGCATCTGGAACAGCGCACCAGATGGAACTGTAGCGACTTTAAATACTGCTGCGACAATCGCGAGCAACAATAAGACAAATACCGCGCTGTCGCGTATAGTGAATTTTCTGAAATTCAACTTCGCTTTCAGCGGCATGATTGCGCGAGTGTTTGCTTCGTAGGGACTTTGCCGCCGTCGGGCGAGGCGATCAGCAATTCCCTGACGAACAGATGCTGGAATACTTTGCCCTCGAAGATCATTTCGTTCAATTCTGCCGAGCTGTGGCGGCCGCGGATATCCAGACGCTGGCCGATGATCCTGCAGTTAGCACACCAATTATCAGGTAGTTTGCCATTCAACGGAAACCGCGCTGCAAACAGCGGATAACGTTTTGCAAGCTGGCCTGCCGCCAGGTTCTGGTCCTCGCTGTATCCATGGATTTCCGCGCCCGGCAGCAGGAAGCGGTGGCCTTCGTCCAGTGCCCTGAAGTTGCACGGCACCCACACGTCCTTGCCTTGCGCATATCTTTGCGTATCCATGCTGTAATTACCCAGTTCTCCATCCAGCGGTTTAAGGAATGCGGCAAAACACAACAGCACCAGCATAACGGCGATGTTGACAGCCGGGCGGGTAAGGTTGGGCAGCGCGATGCTGAACAATATCAATATTCCTGTGAATGACAGCAGCAACCAGAAGGCAAGCGGGAACAACTGTGCATCGGCCATATCGGCCTGCAGCCGCACACCAAGATATGCGATTCCTGCAAGCACCGTTCCCGCCAGTATAAGGCTGGCTACAAAAGCCTTTCGGCTGATCTGTTGCCAGTTCAGCGCGCACAGCAATGCCACCGCAGGCATTACATCCAGCAAATAGCGGCCGGAGCGCTGGCTGGGCAGACTGAAACTGATGAAAAATGCGGCCACCAGTATCCACAGCAATTGTTCTTCGTAACTAAGTTTGCGTCGATTTTTATAGGATAAATATAATAAGGAGGCGACAGGGAAGGCCAGCAAACCCGGGTTTGTAAGGAAGGCGACCGCATAACTCCAGATACTCGAGCCGCCCCACAACAATTTTTCCAGATAGCCGGGCCCGTGCGTATCGAACTTGCCGATGTTCTCACCGACCACGAATTCCTTCCACACTGCCTGCGGATCGGGATCGAGCACAAACCACAGCGCGAACATCGTCATCGCAAGCGACACTGTGACAAACACCTTTGGTGCGTCCAGCCTGAGGAATGTCATCACATTGTACTGCCGTCGATGCAGATACCAACCTCCCAGACCCAGCGTGACCGGCAATGCCAGAGCGAACGATTTGTATAAAAAACCGATTCCGATGCTTGCCCCCAGCAGCAGCGGGATGACAATACGCGATTCGAAATTCTGCCGCCAGTGCAGCAGCACGAAGAACGGCACGAAGATCCAGAACACCTCGGGCGGATTGGTCAGCAAGGGGCGGCCAAAGCGATAGGTGGTGAAAAAGGCGAGAAATGTCAATGCGGCGACGAAACCTGTTTCCAGACTGCCGGTCAGCTTGCGGCCAAGCATGAACAGCATGGATGCAGTCAGCAACGTGTAAATCACACTCGGATAACGCAAGTCCCACAGAGTCCAGTTCTTGCCCCAGCCGGTGGAGGCAATGCCCTGCCAGAAAAGCAATGGCGGCTTGGTGTTGCGCATATTTTCCAACTGCGATCGCAGCGGCAGCAACTCGCCGCTGGCGGCGGTCAAACGAACGATATGCTCGTACGGATATTCGTCACCATTCTTCGGGATGTTCTGGCCATCCAGGCCATAGAAATAGGTGAAAACCGCCAGCAGGCAAGCCGACACGTACCATCCGATACGGGTTACAGGCTCACTTCGTCTCATGCGCTGAAACACCTTTGCTGATGTCATTTTTCATCATCGGATTCCGGCTCGGGAATGATAGGCAGCGCAATCTCATCCACCGGCTTGTGGCTGCGAAACGTCCAGAAGTTATTCACCAGGAAATTGAACACGCTGGCCAGCACGATGGCCAGTGCATTAGCGATCAGGTAATACAGGTAGATTACGAACAGCTTGGTAAGTATCACTTGCACCGCGATACCCACCCAGCACGCCAGCGCATATTGCCCAAAATGCAGGACAAGGTGTTTGTCGGGATGATGGGTGCGGTCGCTCCAGGTCCAGAAGCGGTTCCAGTAAAAGTTGTTCACAGTCGCGCAAAATATCGCCAGGCCGAGCGATACGTTGAGCCGCATGTCGTGTGAACGGATCGTCGTGAACAGAAATTCCTGGCTTACATAAAGCACACCCAGGTTGACCAGCACGCCTGAAGCGCCGACTGTGCCGAATTTTATAAAACGCGGTTTGAAGAACCATGCCACAAGCGGCAGTTCGGCAAGCCTGTCGACCAGTCTCATGCGTTATGCCTGTTTCGCTTGCCTGAACCGCCGGCCAGCATCTCGCGAGCTTTTACCAGCACCTGCTCGGGCGTGATCAGTTTCAGACACTGGTTGTCGCCGTCACAGGGCGAGTTGCGGTGATTATAGGCGGTGAGACACGGCGAGCACGGCAAGGACAGAAAAAAACTGTAACCATTGCTGCCCAGCGGCTGGTATAGCTGCGGCGTTTCCGGGCCGAAGAATGTGATCGTGGGCAACGGCGTCAGCGCGGCAAACTGTCCCGGGCCGCCGTCGTTGGTAACCAGCAGGGAGGCATGGTGGAACAGCGCGAGCAATTGCCGCACGGTTTTGGTGTAACCGGCCAGGTTGATGCAGTGCGAGTTCTGGCAATGGTCCACGATGACCTGGGATACCTGACGGTCTCCCTTGAGGCCGATGACCCCGACCGCATAACCTTCATCCAGCAATTTTCTGCATAACCTGCTGTAGTATTCGACCGGCCATGCGCGTATCGGAAGGATGCCGCCGCTGGGATACACAAGCACCAGTGGATGGCCCTTGATAGCCGGAAAATCATCGTACAATTGTGCGGCGACCAGCTCAAGTTCCTGATCGACAAAATCCAGCAAAGGAGGGATACATGGATCCGGTACGGACAGCAGTTTGGCAACCGGAACGGTGGCGGACTCCAGTGCAGCGACCATGGTCAGGAATTGATGCGACAAGTGCCGATACGGGTTGTACAAAACCGGTCGATTGATGAAAGACCCCCGGTAAAGGCCCTCCTGGGTATGGCGATGAAAACCCACACGCAAGGGCGCCCCGGAAAGAAACGAAAAGATACTGCTGATGCGGGCGAAAAGCTCGCAATCTATCACCGCATCAATCTTAAGTGAACGCAGCGTGCGTATCGCATTGAGGCTGTCCCTGGCCAGATTACCCAATGAACTGTCATCAAGTGTCAGCACGTCTTTTGCGGGAATAACCCCGAGCAGATCCAAAACCTCGCGGTTCTTGGCAAACAGAAGAACATGGATGTCAGCATCAGGGTACTGATGTTTAAGGCGAACAAACATCGGGTGGGCAAGAACCAGACTGCCCATCTCGGAAAGCAGGATTACCAATATTCTGCGCGGCGATGTGGTGACGGCAGCTTTGCCCCGGATCAGATTAAGCACGGAAAGCAACGCACAGATCGGCACGCCAATATAACGGTCGACCGCGCGCTGGAATTTGATATTCATGTGGTCACTGTTGGTCGAACTGGAAACCAGCTATTGCAAGCCAGATCGGAATGTATGTACGTTCCGAAATTACTGGGTGCAATATTTCAATTTGAGTAAAAAATGAGCACAAGGCGACGATGACAGTACATATAGCTCGGCGAGGAGCCGAAGTCGAAACCAGCACAGTGATCGTTTTATCAGGAATTGGAAATTACTGCTTCCGAACCTGCCCGACAAAGATCACCATCGCAAAGCCGCGCTTCAATTCCTTGCTATACCAGTTGGACATGTTGACCCCCTTGCTGAAGCCCACCCGGTCGCCGACCTTGAGGTCATCGATCTTCTGCCCGGCGATCCAGACATCCTGTCCCATGCCGTTCTGAACATGGATGTAGGTATACGCTTCGGCCTGGATGAACTCGATGACCTTGCCTTCGTTCGGCAGTACCGATTTTATTGCCGCGCGCTCGGCCAGCTTGGCCTTCACTGCCTTGGCCTCCTCATCTGTGCCCCAGTAACCGAAGTCGCCCGCGGCGTTGCGGCCTGCATAGATCACGCTGGCCAGGTAACCATCGCGGTTGGTCCCGCCGATCACGTATAGCCGGCCGTCATAATCGATGGTGCTGAAATTGGCGCGCGGTTGATCGAGGGGCGTCGTGTACTTCCACGGATCAAGCGCCCCGTCTTTGCCGACCTTGGTCACTTCGATGCTGTCCAGATATTCCGCGCCGGAGATCCCGCCGATTGCATACATGTAGTCGCGGTAAGCAGTGCTGGAAAGGCCGTAACGTCCCTGCTGCATTGGTGTGGTAGCCTGCCACTTTTTGGTATTACCCTCTCCGGTGTAACGAGTCCATTCCACATCGGTGATACCGACACCCTTGGTTTGGTCGTGCCCGCCGATGATGAAGAAACGGTCATCTTCCTTCTTGACGCTATTCACGTAGCGCGGAATTGTCATGAGCTCCGGGTCCAGCTTCCATTCACCCAGGCTGCCATCCGGCTGGAATTCAGCGTATTCGACGGTATCGAGCAATACCCCGCCATAACCGCCAAATGAGTAGATGTATTTGTCGGTGGCGATGATCTTGCTGCAGCGGCGCGTTACCACCATTTCATTTTTTTCTGTTTGCCATGGGCCGAGCGTGCCATCCGGCTGGATACGCGCACGTTCTGCGGTACGCAGCAGATGGTGCCCGTTCGGACCGTTGCCGCCGCCCACCACATAGACATAATCGCCGTGCACCACTGCTTCCATGAAGCCGCGCTCTTCGAAAAGCGGATGGCCCAACTGCCATGGACCAAGCGTTCCGTCCTTGTTGATTTGCGCGTACTCTGTGATATTGACGAAATTCCTGCCGTCAACCCCGCCGATCAGATACAGTTTGTCCTTGACGACCACCGATGCGGTGCCTGCACGGGGCGCACTGAACGGGGTTGTTTCCTTCCAGTCTGCGATCCATACCCGGTTCGCGCAGCCTGACATTATCATCGCCAATACGATGATCACTACCTTTGAAAAATTGGACATGCCTTTCCCCTGATTGACTTTTGATCCGGTTCCGAACCGCATCAACTGAAAAATTGTTCTTGTACGCAATTGTACCTGACGTCATGTGTTCTAGGCCACACGCTTTGCCCGGCCGGACCGTTCTGGCAGGAAAAGCTTTGATCCTGACCAATAATCAGTTACCGGCCCGATGATACAATTCACGCCTTTCAATCCATTCATGGTTACGCGATGCACACTCTGATTTGCGGTTCGATGGCCTACGACACCATCATGGTGTTTCAGGACCAATTCAAGAAGCACATCCTGCCGGAAAAGATCCATATCCTGAACGTGGCGTTCCTGGTTCCCGAAATGCGCCGCGAATTCGGCGGATGCGCTGGAAACATAGCGTACAACCTGAAGCTGCTGGGCGGAAATCCGCTGATCATGGCAACGGTGGGTGATGATTTTTCCACCTACGCGATACGCTTGGAAAAGCTCGGCTTGACTCAGGCGCATATCCGCCATATTTCCGGAAGTTTTACCGGACAGGCGTTCATTACCACCGATCTGGATGACAACCAGATCACCGCTTTCCATCCCGGTGCGATGAGCTTCTCGGAGCAGAATCATGTAGGCGATGCGAAAACGGCCAGTCTCGGCATCGTCTCTCCGGACGGACGCGAGGGCATGCTTCAGCATGCACGTGAATTCCATGAAGCCGGCATCCCCTGGGTGTTCGATCCTGGCCAGGGAATGCCGATGTTTTCCGGGGAGGAACTGCTGAACTTCGTAGCGCAGGCCGATTATGTCACGGTTAACGATTACGAGGCGCAGATGCTGCAGGATAAGACCGGCAAGAAGATCAGGGAACTCGCCGACGGCAAGCGCGCATTCATCATCACCCGCGGCGGCGAGGGCTCGACCATCTACGCTGATGGCAGGGAAATCATCATACCGAGCGCCGAACCGGTTGCACTGCTCGACCCGACCGGGTGCGGCGATGCCTATCGCGCCGGCTTGCTGCACGGAATCCAGCAGGGCTGGGACTGGGAAACCACCGGCCGCCTTGCCTCGCTGATGGGCTCACTCAAGATCGCCAGCCGTGGCGGACAGAACCACGCGCATTCGCGCGCCGAACTGATGACGCTGTTCAGCTTTCATTTCGGCCATGACATCAAGCTGTGATCCATGGCGGACTGGGAATCCATCGCTGCTTCGATCGCCACTGCGACACGCCAGCCGTTTCAGCTAGACAAAAACACCGCTGTAGGAGGAGGCTGGATCAACCAGACTTGTCGCATCAGCGGCCGAGATGGACGGCATTATTTTGTCAAACTCAATGCTGCGGACCAGCTCGAAATGTTCTCCGCCGAGGTTGCCGGACTCAACGAAATAGCCGCGACTAAGACAGTACATGTCCCGCATCCTGTCGCGTACGGCATCGCAAGCTCACAGGCATTTCTGGTTCTGGAATATCTCGACCTTGGCGGGCGCGGCAACTCCGCCTTGTTGGGAGAGCAACTCGCCGCAATGCATCGCTGCTCGAACCGGCAATTCGGCTACGCCCGAGACAACTTTATCGGCTCTACCCCGCAATTGAATGGCTGGTCGGACGACTGGGTAGGTTTCTGGCGCGAGCGGCGGCTGAAATACCAGTTGCAGCTTGCGTCAAATAATGGCTACGGCGGCTTGTTGGATAGTTTGGGCGAGAAATTGCTCGACGCGCTTCCCGGATACTTCGACGGATATTCGCCGCAACCCTCGTTGCTGCACGGCGACTTGTGGGGGGGCAATCATGGTTACCTGCAAGACTGCACACCGGTCATTTTTGATCCAGCGGTCTATTATGGAGACCGGGAAGCGGATCTGGCCATGACGGAATTGTTCGGCGGATACAATCCGGATTTTTATGCCGCTTACCGCGCCGCCTATCCGCTGCACGAAGGCTATGCTCTGCGCCGCGATTTGTACAATCTCTACCACATACTCAACCATGCCAACATGTTCGGCGGCGGTTACTTTCGTCAAGCGGAAGGAATGATGCGGCGACTGTTGGCTGCTGTGCGCTGATCACCAGTGTTTCGCGACAGGATTGCTGCATTCGACCTGGAACAGTTGCCGATCTTCCAGCCGGATCGCGCTCAACGGTCCTCCCCACAAGCATCCGGTGTCAAGCGCCATGATGCGCGGCTCGACTTTCAGCCCGAGCGCCGACCAATGACCGAAGATCACCGACGCATCAGCACTGGCACGCAAGGGCACATCGAACCATGGCAGATAGCCGGACGGGATGTTTTCAACTTCACCCTTGAACCTGAATTCCATGTCCCCTTGCGGGGTGCAGATACGCATGCGTGTAAAAGCGTTGACAATGACGCGCAGGCGTTTGTAGCCCGAAAGCTTGTCGTCCCAGTGATGAGGGGCGTTGCCATACATGCGCGCCAGGAACACCGCATGGTTCTCGCCACGTAACGCGATCTCCACTTCGCGGGCTAGACTGACCGCCTGGTCGACACTCCATTGCGGCAGCAATCCGGCATGGACGAGCACGTACCCGCCTTCGGCGTGGAGGAGGCGCTGGTTGCGCAGCCAATGCATCAGTTCGTCCCTGTCATGGGCGTTCAGCACTTCATCGAGCGTATCGCTGCGGTGCAGATCCGCCACACCTTCCGCAACGGCGAGCAGGTGCAAATCATGGTTACCGAGAACGGTAATCGCGCTGTCGCCCAGCACCTTGACCAGACGCAACACCTCCAATGAGCCCGGCCCGCGATTCACCAGGTCGCCAACCAACCAGAGCTTGTCCGCTACCTGATCGAACTTGATATGATCGAGCAGTTGCACAAATTCCGCATGACAGCCCTGTATGTCGCCCACCGCATAAATCGCCATCGCGTCTTCCTGCCTTGATTACCCGTCGAATAGCCTAACAGATTATTGTTGGATTTCGTTGAAACGATTGCTCATAAACATGTTATATCCATGATAAATTCGTATTTCTGGCAAAATAACATGCAGGCGGTTCGCCGCCGTGGTGATCCGGTCAAATACACATTATTCATTTTTCATGCTCATAGGTTCAGGATTATTGGCTAAGGCATTTGCTCCCGCTTTTCCCGATCGGGAAGATGTGTGCATTTATGCTGCCGGTGTTTCAAACTCAGGCTGTACTGACAAGAACGAATTTGAGCGCGAGCGCAAACGATTGGCCGATGTTTTGCGTAAGGCAGGCCAGGTCGATGCCTTCGTCTACTTCGGCACCTGCAGCGTTGCCGACCCGGAAGCGCAATACACGCCTTATGTGCAGCACAAGCTGGCAATGGAGCGGCTTGTTTCCGCGCACCCTCGATATCTGATCCTGCGGCTGCCGCAGGTTGCCGGCAACACTCCCAACCCGCATACCTTGTTGAATTATCTTTTTGCGCGTATCTCACGCAGCGAATCTTTCAAATTATGGAGTAAAGCCAGACGCAACATCATCGATGTGTATGATGTTGCCGCGATCTCAAATCAATTGATAGACAGGAATATCCTGCGTAATGCGACGATCAACGTCGCCAATCCAGTCAGTTACCCGATGCTGGATATCGTAATGGCGATGGAAAAGGCCGTCGG
>QJWF01000061.1 GCA_003235435.1 Nitrosomonadales bacterium | reverse complement strand
TGCAATACGACGCTTTCCCGGACTCCGGCAATTGTGGGCGAGCTTGCATAATGCGACGCCGGATCAGTCGGCCAGCGCAGGCGATTATCTTAATCGCCTCGCCCGTGCGCTGCTTGATGATAAGTATGCCGATGATGATCCTTGGGTTGCGCAAGGGAGGGCGTTGTTCAAGCAGGCAGTTGACAGTCTCGATACCCACCAAGTCTCGTGGGATATCGGTGTTACGCTGGCGCATGCCTTTGCGGAGAAGCGCATCGCCTTCAACCCGCGCAGCGACATGCTGAATGCGCCCTATCGCGACGACAACCGCTATTTCTGGGAATTCGAGGAATTCGACTTCGAGAAATCGATCTCCGCAGGCTATGAATCCGTGAAGCAGGTACGCAAATATGTCAACGTGATGGAAATGGTGAACGAAGTCGATGTCGAGACTGCGGGCGACGATGCCGAGGAAATCTGGGTGCTCGGCACCGAGTTGTACCCCTATGAGGATATAGGCGAGGAAAGCAGGGGTAAATCCTACAACGAACTGGAAGGCAAGGAGCCGGTTTCCGATCCCTATCATTATCCCGAATGGGATTACCAGATCCAATTGGAGCGGCCGGCTTGGGCGACAGTTCTTGAAAAGCGACCCAAAGCTGGCGACTTGCAGATAATCGAAACAATCGCCGCCGAGCACAAGCGCATCATTTCGAAAATGAAATTCTTGCTTGATGCGATGCAGCCACAGGGCGTTACGCGCATACGCAAGCTGGAAGACGGCGATGAAATCGACATCAATGCAGCGATCGCCAGTATCATCGACTTGCGCATGGGGATGCAGCCCGATCCCCGCATCATGATGCGTTCGGTGCGCAAGATTCGCGATATTTCGGTACTGGTCTTGCTTGACCTTTCCGAATCGACAAATGAGAAAGTGGCGGGGCAGGAACACACCGTGCTGGAATTGACGCGCCAGGCTTGTGTGCTGCTTTCCGATGCAATCTCCAAGATCGGCGACCCGTTCGCGATACACGGTTTTTGTTCGGATGGACGCCACAACGTCGATTATTTGCGCTTCAAGGATTTCGACCAGCCTTACAATGAAATCCCCAAGGCACGCTTGGCTGGCATGACCGGTCAATTGTCCACGCGTATGGGCGCTGCGATACGCCACGCATCGCATTATCTGAAATTGCAGAAATCGGCAAAAAAGCTGCTGCTGGTGATCACCGACGGCGAACCGGCTGACATCGATGTGCGCGACCCGCAGTATCTTCGTTACGATACCAAGAAGGCGGTGGAAGAAGCAGGCCGGTCCGGAATTGTGTCCTATTGCATGAGCCTGGATCCGCGGGCCGACCAGTACGTGGCCCGAATTTTCGGGCAGAAGAACTATATGGTTGTGGATCAGGTGGAGCGTTTGCCCGAGAAACTGCCCCTGCTTTATGCTGGACTGACGAGGTGACGCGATGGACGCGCAAAGTTACGTAGGGCTGTTCAATGACGAGAATGGTGGCATGACTCACCTTGGTCAGATCGTAAAGGATGCCTGGGTGTTTAGCCTGATTCCCGAAAGCGAAGACTGTGCGCGCTGGAATGCCTCACAGATGCAGATGCTTTATGAAAAAGTACATGCAGCGTGGGAGCGCTATGGTCACTTGCCGAGCCGCCTGCCCGAGGAATTGCGGCAAAGGCACAAGCGGATCCACGAAGAAGCAATCGCGCGCGCCAAAGCAAATGGTTGGGATCCCGAGCTAGGCGATGACGATTAGTCGGAAGGCGGACTGCGTTCAAGTTTGATGATGCGAGCCTCGGTCGATGGAGCTTCTTTTGCGGCCAAGGCTTGGAGTGCCGGAGGGAACTCAACCAGAAGGCGCCTCATGGTTTCTTTGGCATTCTGGTTGTAGAACACGGCTTCATAGGGAACCGGATCGGTAAGCGCCGTGCGTTGCTGCGGACGAAAATGCTGCCAAGCTATGTCAACCAGACTCTTGTGTTCCGCATCCAAAAATACGATTTCTTCACGATCGATCACTGCCAGGAACTGCATGCTGCGGATCGGAACAAACACCACACCTTCCTTACTGTGTTCCAGCAGAACATGCGTGGTGTTATAGACCGCTGCCGGCAGAAAGCGCGCGTCGCGGTATAACTCGGTATCCCTGTAACAAGTTATTTCCATGGTGCCTCCTTGCGGATTCAATGAATTCTTGTGTCAGCAGAGCAACCCTTCCGGATTTATTGACAGTATATTGCAAAGTTCGCTGCCCCATTGTCGATTGCGGATAAAAAAACTGCACCTGTAGTCTAACTTTCAGCATACTCTTGGTCAGACATTCCGGCTCAGAATTAGGAGAAATCCGGTGGCGCGTCATAAGTAATTGCATAAACGAATTCAGTTTGACATGCAAGTCGGCGGTGGGCATAATCGCGGGTTCTGTTTGGAGGGGTTCCCGAGCGGTCAAAGGGATCAGACTGTAAATCTGACGGCTCAGCCTTCGAAGGTTCGAATCCTTCCCCCTCCACCAATGTAGTTGGCATTGCTTTGCAGTTTGGTGGGCGGTTTTGATGGGGCCGAGGTTGGAATGCTTGATGGGCCGTTGCGTTGGTGGAGATTATTGTTTGGGGGCGCTGCGGGTGTAGCTCAATGGTAGAGCAGAAGTTTTCCAAACTTACGACGAGGGTTCGATTCCCTTCACCCGCTCCAGTTTGGTTTTAGTTTGCGGGCTTGCCCATGTGGCTCAGTGGTAGAGCACTCCCTTGGTAAGGGAGAGGTCGCGAGTCCGATTCTCGCCATGGGCACCAAGATATTTGAGCAGCGTGTTGTTCTTGAATTATCGAAATTTAGGTTTTTTGTTTTTTTATTAACGTTTTGCATTGATAAGGAAAAATCATGGCAAAGAGCAAATTTGAACGCAGCAAACCGCACGTCAACGTAGGCACGATTGGGTAGGCACGATTGGCCACGTGGACCATGGCAAGACCACGCTGACAGCGGCGATCACGATGGTGCTGTCGAAGAAATTCGGCGGCGAAGCCAAGGCCTACGACCAGATCGACGCGGCACCCGAGGAAAAGGCGCGCGGCATCACGATCAATACTGCGCATGTCGAATACGAGACCGAGAAGCGCCACTATGCCCACGTGGATTGCCCGGGCCATGCCGACTACGTCAAGAACATGATCACCGGAGCGGCGCAGATGGACGGCGCGATTCTTGTGGTATCCGCCGCTGACGGCCCGATGCCGCAGACCCGTGAACACATCCTGCTGGCACGCCAGGTAGGCGTGCCGTACATCGTCGTATACATGAACAAATGCGACATGGTCGACGACGAAGAACTGCTCGAGCTGGTCGAAATGGAAGTGCGCGAATTGCTCACCAAATACGATTTTCCCGGTGACGACATCCCCATCATCAAGGGCTCTGCGCTGAAAGCGGTGCAAGGCGACCAGGGCGACCTGGGCGAACCCTCCATCTTCCGTCTGGCCGATGCGCTGGACAGCTACATTCCGGAGCCAAAGCGCGTCATAGACGGCACCTTTCTGATGCCGGTGGAAGACGTGTTCTCCATCTCCGGGCGCGGCACCGTGGTGACCGGCCGTATCGAACGCGGCATCGTGAAGGTGGGCGACGAACTCGAGATCGTCGGCATCAAGCCCACGCTGAAGACCACCTGCACCGGCGTCGAGATGTTCAGGAAGCTGTTGGACCAGGGCCAGGCTGGCGACAACGTCGGCGTACTTTTGCGCGGCACCAAGCGAGAAGAAGTCGAGCGCGGCCAGGTGCTGGCCAAACCAAGCAGCATCACCCCGCACACCAAATTCACTGCCGAGATCTACGTGCTGGGCAAGGACGAAGGCGGGCGACACACCCCGTTCTTCCAGGGTTACCGTCCGCAGTTCTACTTCCGTACCACCGATGTGACCGGGGCAGTCGAATTGCCGGCCGGCACCGAGATGGTGATGCCTGGGGACAATGTCAGCATCACGGTGAACCTGATCAGCCCGATCGCGATGGAAGAGGGATTGCGTTTCGCGATCCGCGAAGGCGGCCGTACCGTCGGTGCCGGTGTGGTTGCAAAGATTATCGAGTAAGAGGATTTTGGAATAGGGATGCCGGTTCGGGAAGGCACCACCTCGATGTTTATTTTCGATCCGGAAACATTAGGCCAGTAGCTCAATTGGTAGAGTATCGGTCTCCAAAACCGAGGGTTGGGGGTTCGAGACCCTCCTGGCCTGCCAAAGAAGTTACGTAACTGTAAATTGGAATATTCGCACATGGCAGACAAAATCAAGTTGCTCGTTGCCTTTCTGCTGGTGGCGGCCGGTATCGCCGGTTATTATTATTTGCGCGACAGCGCGGCTGTATTAAGGTTGATATCAGTATTGATTGGTTTGCTGCTGGCTACCGTCGTGGCATTGAGCAGCGAACC
>QJWF01000250.1 GCA_003235435.1 Nitrosomonadales bacterium | reverse complement strand
TGTGATCACCAGCGTGGATCGTGACGATCTGCGCGACGGTGGCGCGCATCATTTTGCCGATTGCCTGGGCGCGATCCGCGCCAGCTCTCCCGCGACCCGGCTTGAGATCCTGGTGCCGGATTTTCGCGGCCGGCTGGGTGTGGCACTGGACGCGCTTTCCGCGAGCCTGCCCGATGTGCTGAACCATAATCTTGAGACCGTGCCACGCCTGTACAAGCTGGCGCGCCCCGGCGCGGACTATGCCCACTCGCTGGCGCTACTCAGGGATTTCAAGGCGCGCTTCCCGGACATCCCGACCAAGTCCGGCCTGATGCTCGGCCTCGGCGAGACAGACGAGGAGGTACTCGAAGTGATGCGCGACCTGCGCGGGCACGGCGTGAGCATGCTGACCATAGGCCAATATCTGCAGCCTTCCGACGGGCACCTGCCGGTATTGCGTTATGCCCCGCTGGAATCGTTCACAATGTTCGAGCAAGCCGCAAGGGAGATGGGTTTCAGCCACGCTGCCTGCGGTCCGATGGTGCGCAGCAGTTATTTTGCAGACGAGCAGGCGCATCGAGCCGGCGTCATTTAAGGAACCTCCGGCAAGGAACTACCGATGCAAATTGCGGTCAATGGTTCCGGAATTTTTTTAGACTCGATTTCATGCTGCACCAGGCCGCGTACAAGCTACCAACATATTTTATCTCCAGGAGACCATGATGAATGCCCGTTATTTGATCGCTATCGCCGCTTCCCTGTCCGTTTCTGCCACTGCGTTCGCAGCGGAGGGCGAGGCTCTTTTCAAGCAAAGCAATTGCAACATGTGCCATGCCGCTGCCAGTGCGTCGCTGGGCCCATCCTTGAAGGATATCGCCGCCAAATACGCGAATGCCGCGGGAGCACAATCCAAGTTGGAAGCAAAGGTGCGGAATGGAGGCAAAGGTTCTTTTGGATCGATGCCGATGCCTGCCACGCCAAAATCCGTCAGTGACGAAAGCATCAAGATCATCATCCAGTGGATCCTGTCCCAAAAATAACGAACTGCAGACAATCAGCCGGTTTTGCCAGTCCTTTTCGCAGGGTCAATTTTGATATAATCAACGTGCGTTTTGCTTTGCTGGCCTGATTCAAAGCCGGTCCGTATCGTTCGAATTTATACAGGAGCACAAAATGAAAGTTCGCTACCTCTTGGCCATGACTGTTGCCTTGTCGGTTTCCGTCTCCGCCATTGCCGCCGATAACAAGGCGCAGACCCTTTTCAAGGAAGGCAACTGCAATAATTGCCATAATCTTACCGATACGACTGTGGGCCCGTCTTTGATAGAGATAGCCGACAAATACCGGGGAGACAGCGGGGCCCAGGAGAAACTGGAAAAAAAGGTTCGCAATGGCGGATCGGGGTCATGGGGAGTGATACCTATGCCAGGAACCCGGCAGTCGATCAGCGATGAAGATATCAAAATTTTGGTGGCATGGATACTTGAACAAAAAGCCAAACCCAAAGTGGAAGAAAAAACTGTCGCCAAGCCCGATAAAAAAACAAAGTAGCCCTGAGTTTGTGCTATGCAAGGCCGGCGTAAGCCGGCTTTTTTGTTGCCAATGCCAGGCGGGGCTCCTTGTCCGAACTGTTATAATTCGCGGCAAATTTTCTTGCACCCCTCAATGAACATCCTTTACGAAGAAGACGGCAGCTTCAAAGTCGGCAGCATCATGGCCGACAATACAACCTCGTTCCAAATCGAGAGCATGTCCGGAAAACGCAGCAAGGTCAAAGCATCCAATGTGATGTTGCGTTTTACCCAGCCGGCATTGTCAGATTTCATCGCGCAGGCGGAAGCAATCTCCGGCGGGATCGAGGTGGATTTCCTCTGGGAATGCTGTCCGCCCGATGAATTCGGTTTCGAGCAAATCGCCACGGAATATTTTGGCCACGCGCCGAGCCCGCTGGAGGCGGCCGCTACGCTGATAAGGCTGCACAGCGCTCCGATCTATTTCCACAAGAAAGGCAAAGGCCGTTACCGCGCTGCACCGCCCGACGTGCTCAAGGCCGCACTGGCCGGGGCAGAACGCAAACGCCAGCAGCTGGAATTGCAAAAACGCTATACAGAACAACTCATCCGTTTTGAACTGCCCGTCGAATTCACCGACCACATCTCGAACATACTGTTCAAGCCGGATCGCAACACCATTGAAGTCAAGGCGCTGGAAGCTGCTTGCGCCACGACGCATCTGTCCACGGCGCACCTTTTACAGCGCTGCGGAGCGCTGCATTCCGCTCACGATTATCACATACAGCGCTTTCTGTTCGAGCATTTCCCGAAAGGCACAGACTTCCCTTCCATCGAGTTGGGCACATGGGAAGAGCTGCCGCAAGCAGGCGTAAATGCCTTCAGCATCGACGATGCCGCCACGACCGAAATCGACGATGCATTCTCTGTGGACAGGCTGGCGAATGGCAACTGGCGTGTCGGCGTGCATATAGCCGTCCCTACCCTGGGTTTGCCCCGGGGCTCTGCCGGCGATCTGATCGCCGCGCAGCGCTTGTCCACCGTGTATATGCCGGGTGACAAAATCACGATGCTGCCGGATAACGTGGTTCAGGCTTTCACGCTTTGCGCAGACCGTGTTTGTCCAGCTCTTTCCATGTACTTCGAGGTGGACTGCGAGTCTCTTGCAATATTGTCCAGTGAAAGCTGCATCGAAACGATACATATCGCCGCGAATTTGCGCCATGACACGCTTGAGCCCTTGTTCAATGAGGATACTTTGGCTGCGGGCAAGCTCGATTATCCCTATGCCGAAGAACTGAAACTGCTCTGGGATCTGGTGCAAAAGCTCGAGGCGGAGCGGGGCAAACCGGCCGATAACAACACTCAGCAGGTCGAATACAATTTCCACATCGAGAACGACCGCGTCAGCATCACGCAGCGGCGGCGCGGCTCACCTATCGACAAGGTGGTCTCGGAGCTGATGATACTGGTGAACAGCGAGTGGGGCAGGCATATCGCTGCGCATGGCTTTACGGGAATCTACCGGACTCAAAGCAACGGAAAGGTCAGGATGAGTACGGTTGCAGCGCC
>QJWF01000220.1 GCA_003235435.1 Nitrosomonadales bacterium | reverse complement strand
GAATATGAAGAAACTGTTCTATAAATTTCAATCCACTTGGCAACTTTACCGAAAGGAAAAGACGCAAGGACGAAGGCCGAAGAGTGACTTTCGGCAATGGAACCACAAACAATACGCACGCTATGGGGGATGAAATGAAGATTTTCAAAATGTATAACCTGGCTTTGATTGTACTCATTGGCATCATGGTATCCGGATGTGCCCCGATGGCCATCACCGGCGCTGCAGATGTCAATAAAAATGCCTTTGGAGCAAAGAAAAAATTTGCTGTCGTGTCAATTGCCTCGGCAAAAACTTTCCGTGGCGAACAGGGACTGGCTCAAATGTTCACGAAGAACGACGACATCCCTGGCATGAACACCCAACCGCTCATCAACAGGATGAACCCCAAGATCATTAGCGCCCTGAACAGCTCAAGATATTTTACGTTGCTGCCCGAGAATAAAGTGCTCACCAGCAAGGCATACAAAAACTTCGCGGAAGATGAAAGGATGATGAAGGTCCTGTTCATGAGCGAATCAATGAACGTGGCGAATAATTACAAGTACGTATCCGATGAGAAAAAGTATGCAAAGCTGGCCAATGACCTTGGCGTGGACGGCGTCATCGGCATCACGATGAATTTTTCGATTTCCCCGAGCAAAACCTCGCTCAACGTGATGGGTTTAAGCCTGGGCAAGAAAAGCTATAGCGCTATGACCTCAATTTCGGCAATAGCCTATAACAAGAATGGCGAGGTTATCTGGAAGGACTCCACGATCAAGGAAGCCGAACCAGGGGACTCAAAGGCTATCATTCTGATCGACACTTCGGATATGACAGGTACGAATTTCGAGAAGCTCCATCCATCCGCTGTAGAGATCGGCGGCAAAGCAGTGGACATATTGCTGGCCCGCTTTGACGACACGATGGCCGGCAAAAAGGTCAGCAGTATCCAAAGTATAAAATAATTCAGTCAAGAAACTGACAATGCTCACGGGGACTGCCGCAACTGCGGCAGTCCCCATTTTGATTCGTACGAGATTCTTCTCAAATACAGGCCGTCCGGTGCGAAGGTCGGTGCTGCAAGGCCGCGTTCACGACTGGCAAGCACTTCTGACATCCACTCCGGCGGGTTCCTGCCATTCCCTACATACACCAAACAGCCAACAATGTTCCGCACCATGTGATGCAGGAACGCATTGGCACTCAATTCAAAGGTCAGCAAATCGCCCTGCCTGCCGATATCCAGTTGCTGCATGTGTTTGACAGGGGATTTAGCCTGGCACTCCGCTGCCCGGAACGCGCTGAAATCCTGCTCACCAAGAAGGAACTGCGCCGCTTTTTGCATTAATGCCAGATTCAGCGGAGCGTGATACCACCCGACCTTACCTGCCTGTAAGGCCGGCCGGGTGGCGCGATTGAGCAGCAGATAGCGGTAACTGCGCCCGTGTGCGGAAAAGCGCGCATGGAATTCTTCAGGCACCGTATGCGCCCAGAGCACCGCGATGCTGTCAGGGAGCAAGGAATTTGTACCGCGAACCCACGCTGTCAGAGGCCGCTGAATCTGGATATCAAAATGAACCACCTGCTCCAACGCGTGAACACCGGTGTCGGTGCGTCCCGCAGCGATGACCGAAACCGGATGGCCAGCAACCCCGCTCAATGCATGCTGCAAGGTATCTTGCACAGTCAGTCCATCCGGCTGGCTCTGCCAGCCATTGAAAGGGCGGCCATCATATTCGACCCCCAATGCAACCCTCATTACATGGTCACCGCAAACAGAAGTATGATTGCGGCAATCATCAACGCATCGTTTATCACAAATCGACACTCTGGCAATTCGATGTATGTTCCGGACTGTTCATCTACACGCCGATCGAAAAGGGTGCCCAAGCTGTCTTGCCGGTTATTCGGGCCGCGCAGCATGGCAACTTCGGCATAATGAAGGGTCAAAGCCAGACGAACCGCAAAACGGTTGCGTGATAGCCCTATCCATTGCAATGGCGCAAACAGGGTATACAAGCCGGCGATCAACTGTTGCCTGTGTAAATTGCCAAGCAATATTGCCAGCCCCGCCAAAGCGGCCAGTAACCGGGTGAGTTGCAACACACCATCCAACAAACCTTCGTGGCTGGGGCTAAATATACCCAGCGATTCGGAGAGCGGTTGTCCGGGTGTACTGTAAGCATAGATCAACAATAACGAGAACATGATCCAGCGCGTACGTCGCAACAACTGGATGAACCCGTGACGTGACATGACAAATGCACTGAGCATGACCAAACTTGAAACCGCCAGCAACGACATGAGTGACATAGCTTGCATGGTCACGACCAGCAGAACCCATGACAGAATTTGAGTTGCGGGATGGAAATTCATCATCGCTCCAAAAGCGAAGAAACCGGGCTGCGCAACATACTAAGACTTTTCTTATCAGCCTAGCTGAGCAAGAAGCGCCTGGGCCGCCTCGCGTTGTTCGTTATCTCCCTCGCGCAAGACTTCTTCGATAATCTCACGCGCGCCGCTGGCATCGCCCATCTCCTGGTACGCTTTGGCCAGATCGAGTTTCGTGGCCACCTCCTGCCAGTGATCGTCCTTGGATTCTGCTGACGGAGCGGCAGGTGCCGAGGCATCATCGAAATTCAGGTTGATGCCCGCAATGCCCGCTTCGGCCGTTTTTTCGAAAGGAGCGGATTTCCCGGTATTTTCATCACCCGGGAAATCCAGTGTGAATTCCATGACTTCCTCGCCAGCTTTAGAAATGTCGGTTTCGGCCTGAGCCGCCACTTCAGAGTGCTGGCTATCTCCCAAATTGAGAGTCATATCTTCAAATTTTGGCAACGGTGCCTTGGAATCATCTTCTTCAGCAGCAGGCATCGCAGGCCGCTCACCTGTTACATCGAAAATCAAGTCTCCCAAATCCGGCAATGCTGTTTTCTCATGGTCCTCGGTCTGCCGTGCAGGAGGGGAAACGTCAAAATCCATATCTTCAGGGGTCTTTGCAGGCTTTTCAGCGGATTGCATTGCAACGGTATTCAGTGCGCCAGCCAAGAATTCCTCCTCAGGCAATGGAGTCGGTCTCGCTTCGGACGACATAGCTGCGGTATTTAA
>QJWF01000144.1 GCA_003235435.1 Nitrosomonadales bacterium | reverse complement strand
CCCCTCATCACAAAAGACTCGGAAACTCCCCAAAAACCAAGCACCTACACTCGTCGGTTGTTCATCTGTTTGTTAAAGATCGGCTGACCAGTTGATTTGCCAGATAACTGCTATCTGAAAACTGGGGGTTGCGGGGACAGGATTTGAACCTATGACCTTCGGGTTATGAGCCCGACGAGCTACCGAGCTGCTCCACCCCGCGTCAGCGAAGGATGGAACTATAACAAAGCCTTTTGGCCCAGTCAAACGCTATCTGCATTTATACTTTATGCTGTAATTCTGGCAATTCGAGCCAGCGTATTTCAGCACAATGACATACTCGCGTTTGAATAGCGTAGCGCAGCTGTTGGCTACCGGAATTACACCAATCCATATGGATATTGGTACAACGCCCGAGGACCATCAAAATGATCGCTGTAGACTGGATAGGCAGTGCCGCTGCGGCGCTTACAACCACATCCTTTATCCCGCAAGCCGTGAGAATAATTCGCACGCGCCACACCACGGACATCTCGCTGGGCATGTACGCCATGTTCACACTTGGTGTTACGCTGTGGCTAATATACGGAATACAACTCTACTCGTGGCCCATCATCGTCGCCAACGCTGTCACTCTATTGCTGGCCGGTGCGGTGTTGGCAATGAAAATCAGATTCGGCTAAATAGCGCGTCAAAATGCCAGATATACCGGGAATCAAACCAAATCAATCAGTCGATCTGCTCAAAGAGCTGCACATTCTGACCCGTGACGGCAGGCTTAATAAGGACAGCCGGCGCAAATTGAAACAGGTTTATCATTTGTTCCATTTGATAGAACCGCTGCTGGATAAAGTACTTGAAGACAAGCAAAGCTTGACAATGGCAGATCATGGCGCAGGCAAGTCATATCTGGGTTTCATCATTTACGATTTATTCCTGAAGCGACACGATACAGGGCATATATTCGGCATCGAAACCCGCGAGGAATTGGTCAGAAAATCCCGACAACTGGCAGACAAGCTGGGATTTGCGCGCATGACATTCTTGAATCTTTCAGCGGAAGAATCGATACAAACGCCGCAGTTGCCAGAGCAATTTGATGTTGTGACCGCACTGCATGCATGCGATACGGCCACTGACGATGCGATAGAATTTGCGCTTAAAAAAAACGCTGAATTTATCGTGCTAGTGCCATGCTGCCAGGCAGAAGTGGCGGCAGTACTGAACAGGAATAAAAATCAATCCTTCAGCAAAACACCCCTATCAGAAATCTGGAGACATCCGATACACACCCGAGAATTCGGCAGCCATCTCACCAACGTTATGCGCTGCTTGCTGCTTGAAGCGCACGGTTATGGTGTGACAGTAACAGAACTGGTTGGATGGGAACATTCAATGAAAAACGAGCTGATTATCGCCAAGCGCAAAGAAGCAACCCGGAAGAATGCACAGCAGAGGTTGGAGCAGATATTGCAGCAACTGAATCTTGAAGAACTGCGCGAAAGGTTCATTTATTGAGTTGTTGCTTCAGTGCCCACTCGACGTGCTCACGCACCAATTCAGATTCATGCACGGCGCGCAGCTTCAGAGCGAAGATGGCTTCGTCGCTCTTGGCTGCGTTGCCCAGCGCCACGGCAATGTTGCGCAGCCATTGTTCATGGCCGATGCGATAAATGGCGCTGCCCGCCAGCTTTGTTCTGAACTCAGATTCATCCCAAGCAAACAATTCCACCAGCGATATATCATCCAAACCATGCCGTACAGCAAAATCCGGCTCAACCGTGCTTTGCGCAAAACCATTCCAGGGACACACCAACTGGCAATCGTCGCAGCCATAGATTCGATTGGCCATCAGCGGGCGCAGTTCGACCGGTATGCTGCCCTTGAGTTCGATGGTGAGATAAGAAATGCAGCGTCGCGCATCCAGCCGGTAAGGCGCAACGATCGCCCGTGTGGGGCATACATCGATACAACGCGTACAGCTTCCACAATGTTCTTGTTGCGGATTGTCAACCGGAAGCGGCAAGTTGATATAAATTTCTCCCAGGAAGAACCACGAGCCATGCTCGCGTGAAAGCAGTAATGTATGCTTGCCGCGCCAACCCAATCCGGCCTTGTTCGCCAACTCCACCTCCAGCACCGGTGCGCTGTCGGAATAGATACGCCCGTTGAAACCTGCGACTGCGTCGCGAATCTTGTCGGCCAGTCTTGTCAGACGATTGCGCAGCACCTTGTGATAATCACGACCCAAGGCATAGCGTGAAATGAAAGCGCGCGCGCTCTCAGCCAACACCTGCCAACTGTCAAGTGCATCGGCCGGGGCATAGTTCATCCCGAGCGAAATCACACGCACTGTGCCAGGCAGCAACTCCGCCGGACGACTGCGTTTCAAGCCATGTTTTGCCATATAATCCAGCTCGCCATGAAAACCCAGGGCTAGCCATTCCAGCAGGCCATTTTCCGCCGCAGCAAGATCTGTGTCGCAAATACCCACTGCCTGGAAGCCCAGTTCATGGGCCCACGCGCGTATCTGCAATGCCAGAGCTCCGTAATCGGCCTGTTGAGGATTCCTGATGTGCATAGACAAGATGATAGCCGAATCGACCTGAGACTTTCCGACGAAAATGCGACCGTCGAGCTTGCCCACCGGCTCGCCGCGCAACTTAAACCCGGAATGGTTATATACCTGCATGGAAATCTTGGCGCCGGCAAAACCACATTGGTGCGAGGTGTGCTGAATGCGCTCGGATATGCTGATCGTGTGAAAAGTCCGACGTATACTCTGGTTGAACCATACCATATCGCTGGGTTAGACTTACGCCACTTCGATTTGTATCGTATTCACGATGAACATGAATGGGAGTCAGCAGGCTTCCGCGATGAGTTCGACGGACACAATATATTTTTTATCGAATGGCCTGAGAAAGCTCAAGAGTTGATTCCCCATGCAGACTTGGAAATAGCTCTTGAAATTTTGCCACGGGGTCGCAATGCAGAAATTCATGCGAATACAGAAATGGGTAAGCAATGCTTAGTACATTTGTAAGGCTTATTGCTCTGTTGGAACCGCACAGTTCGGCTTTGTGGTCATTTTTCGGACGTTTTGCGTCTAGAAAC
>QJWF01000221.1 GCA_003235435.1 Nitrosomonadales bacterium | reverse complement strand
ACTCGTACCGCATCTTGTAGGCAGGAAACGAACCGCTTTGTTGCAGCGCAAATTCGACCAGTACTATCGCAATACGCCATTCCGGCAGGCCACACTGCTGTATCGCCAGAAGACCGGGAGGCGCGACGACGACATCCTGTTTTCGGCATTGACCAACCCGTCCCTGATCACTTCCTGGGTGGATATAATGTTGTCCCAGCAGATTCCGCTGGCAGGAATCTATTCGGTACCGCAGATCAGCGCCCCGCTTGTCAAGAACAATCCATCGGATCACATACTGCTGGTCACCTGGGAAAAATATTCCGGGCTGCGTCAAACCTATTTCAGCAATCAGCATTTGCAGATCTCCAGGCTGACACCGGTTCACGCAAACCTTACATTCTACGATGCAGTGTCGCGTGAGCTCGCCCGCACCCATCAGTACCTGAAAAGCCTGAGTTTGCTCCCGCCGGGTCAAACACTCGACGTGCTCATCTTGTGCCACCGTGATGACCTCGTGCAATTGAAGGAGAAATTACCCGCAACTGCGGACATGCGCTATAACCTGTCGGATATCTCCGATATCGGCGGACAACTCAAGCTCGATTACCGTTTCACTGACTCTGATGCAAGCCAGATCTTTTTGCACTATCTCGCAACCCATCCGTCGAAGAGCAATTATGCAAGTTCAGCCCATACCCATTTTTATAACCTGACCCGATTGAGGGTGGCGCTTTATCTGGCAAGCGGTGTCATTTTGATCGGGGCGCTGCTTTGGAGCATGAACAGCTTGCTACAAAGCAGGGAAGACACGTATGAGACCGTCGACCTCAAGGCGCAGGCAGCCCTTACGGCGCGCCAGACTGAGGAGATCACGGGCGCTTTCCCGAACACCTATGCTCCAGCAGGGGACATGAAGGCCGGCGTATCCGTAATAAGAAAACTCAGGCAGTTTTCACCACCGCCGATGGACATCATGCAGCCGATCAGTTCATCACTGGACCGCTTTCCGCAGATCCAGCTTGATGAACTGTCCTGGGAGATGAGCGCAAACGAACCGGTCGCCAGCAACACAGTTGCGGATATTCCGGCCCAGGTTGTCATCCTGAAGGGACACATGGTTGATTTCGCTTCTGACTATCGCGCAGCGCTGAACTATCTGGATTCTTTCGAGAGAAACCTTGGCGATAAAGGCTACCAGGTAACCGTGCTGACCAAACCGTTCGATGCCAGCCCGAGCGGCAGCATCGGCGACCGGCGCGAGGCGAACTCGGAAACGCTTAATTTTTCCATTAGAATTTCGCGCAGACCCCCTGCCACCATGGCTCCCGACGTCATCAAGCCGCCAACATGAAGATAACCAAAACCGACATCCCCATATTGCGCTGGAGCATCCTGGCCATTAGCGCTTCGATTATCGCCAGCGCGGCGATTCTGTACGTCAGCAGCACCTATATCGAAATCTCGCAAAAAGAGCTGCTCAACGCACGCAAGGCTCGCAACGATGCGCGCGTGCGCCTGGCATCGGCGCAGGAGGACAGGGACAACATGTCCAAATACTCCAGCGAATACGGTGAACTTGTCAGGCGCAAGATCATCGGTGACGAGCAGCGGCTGGACTGGATAGAAGGCATGGAAAAACTCAGGCAGATGAATCTGGTCTGGGATTTCCGTTACAATATCGCGCCTCAGAAATCCTATATCCCAAAATCGCCGATCTCCAGCGGCAACTTCGACATCCATTACAGCGAAATGGGGCTGCATTTTGACCTGCTGCACGAGGCTCAGCTTGCAAACTTTTTTGACGCGCTGCCCAGGCATATTGAGGGATGGTATCAACTCGAAGGCTGCACATTGAAACGCAACGCAACCACGGAAGACAGTGAAGTCAAGCCATCCGGGCCGCAACTCAGCGCAGAATGCAAAGGCGGATGGATCACCCTCAAAAACAGGAACCCCCAATCATGAGCACGACGATCAGGATTATGATATTTGCGGCTGGGTTGATTGCCGCGACTTTGTGCCGCGCCGAGCCGCTTGGCCGGTTGTTCTTTACACCCGAACAGCGGGCCCAACTGGAGTATTCCAATTCACAGAACAACGACCTAGGAAACAGCGCACGCGCGCTGACCGTCAACGGCATTGTGCAGAAGCACGGCGGCAAGCGCACCGCATGGATAAACGGAGTTCCGCAGCAAGCCGGCAACAGCGACGAGCGCGCGCCGGACAGTTTGCTGGTCACAGTGCCGGGTTCATCCAAACCGGCCAAGGTCAAGGTCGGGCAGAAAGTGCTGATCAACCCGGCAACAGATCCGGAAAAATGATCCGCCATGTGCTTGCCTCGAATATGCCAATTCGGCAGAGCAAAACAGCGCGGTGCGGCTCTGATGATCGTGATCGTGATCATGGTTGTGGCGATTGCCGCCATTTTGGTCGGGTCGCTCAGTTACTCCGCATTGAATAGCGCAAGGCAGGAAAGAACCTCCAGCGCGCTGGCCCAGGCAAAAGATGCATTGCTGGGTCGCGCTGCAAGCGATGACAATATGCCTGGCAGCCTGCCCTGTCCCGATACCAATAATGATGGTGATGAAGAACCAATAAGTGGAAATGTTTGTCCTAATTATATTGGTAGGTTGCCATGGCGCACCCTGCAGTTGCCGGATCTGCGCGACGGCAGCGGTGAGCGGCTATGGTATGCGCTCTCGCCCGATTTTCGTAAACATGATCCAATTAATCCTACCCCATCACCGCTCAACAGCGACACCAAGGGCACGCTGTTGGTCTACGACACGAATGGCACATCCTTGCTGACCCAGCCTGGCTACAGCGCAGTTGCGGCTATTTTCGCGCCCGGCAGCCCGCTTGGCCCGCAGACCCGAAACACGGTTGCTGAACGGAACAGCGCGGCAAATTACCTGGATGCCGACAATGGCAGGGACAATTCTATCGTGGGTCCCGGATTTATTGCAGGCAACAAATCCGATGTCTTCAATGACCGGCTCCTTTTCATCACCACCAAAGAGCTGATGCCGCTGGTCGAACAGCGGGTGGCCGGTGTGGTAAAGGTGGCGCTTGATACTTATTATGCTACCAACGGCTACTATCCATGGGCTGATCTCATGGGCGCGAGTATTGAATACAATTCCGATTATGGACTCAGTCGGGGATGGCTACCTAAGGACGCAAGTTCAAACAGTGGCTCTACTCACCCAAACCCACCTAACTGGGTGCCTGGCAGCCTCCCCTCGTGGTTTGATGGCAACCAATGGTACACGCTGATCTACTACAGTGTCGCGCGAAACTACACGTCATGGCCTGCAGATTGTTCCAGTTGCGGAAACCCCACACTGATCGTGAATGGTACCGATGGGACGCGTGTACTGTTTTTCATGCCAGGTACACCCATCGGCACGCTGACACGCACGATCAATAATCTGTCCGATTACCTGGAAGATCCTGCGAACAATGACAACCCCGGAAATGATTCCTACAGCACTCCGGCCTCGACGGCTTTCGACCGGGACAGGCTATACTGGTTTACTGGAACATGGAAACCGTAACATGACGGAACCACACAGGCCCGCTATGGAAAAATACCACTCCGGTTTCACGCTGGTCGAGATCGCGATGGTGCTATTCATCGTCACGCTGCTATTGGCCGGCCTGCTGCCCACAATAACTGTCCAACTGGAGCAGCAGCGCACCAATGAAACGCGCAAACAGTTGAACGATATCCACCAGGCCTTGATCGGCTATGCAATGGTAAACGGCCGCCTGCCCTGTCCGGCAAAAGCATCCCTTGCTACTGGAACGGCCAATGCCGGCATAGAAGCGATGACAGGCAACTATTGTGCCTGCGTTACCGGAGGTGGCAACACCGTCGCGGACACCAGCACCAATGCATGCACTGGCACCACCGTGACCGGCGTGCTGCCATGGGCCACGCTCGGACTCAAGGAAACGGACGCGTGGGATCACCGCTTCACTTACCGTGTTGCGACGTATTTTGCAGACAAGATCGCCGCCAACACCTATGGGTCGGGTTGTGTGCCGGTTCCCACACCGACCGCAGCCAGTTTTGCCCTGTGTTCTCCCGGCGTGCCGGATGTCTTTTCCGATTCCTCGGGAAGCAACGCCGTTGCAACCGATGTGCCGGCGATATTTTTGTCGCACGGCATGAACGGTTTTGGCGCCTACACCAGCAATGGCAACCAGCTTGCAGGCGGCTCTGCAGATGAATCAGAAAACAGCGACAATGACAATACGTTCGTCAGCCACAACCCGACCTCTTCATTTGATGACATGCCGGCATGGGTCGTGCCGGGTATATTGTTCAACCGGATGATTACGGCTGGAAAGCTGCCCTAGGCGCGCCGCCAGGTCGTGCCGGTTGCGCTGTCTTCCAGCACGATTCCGGCATCCAGCAATTCCTTGCGGATGCGATCCGCCTCGGCGAAATTCTTTGCTTGTTTGGCGGATGTGCGCGCTTCGATTTGTTCGTTGATATGCAAATCACTTAAAACAGATGTGCCAACGGCAGCACCCTTGCTTGTTGCGGCTCCATAAGCAACTGCGTCAACAATATTACGTGAACGCTGAGAGCGCTTGACCGGGTCTTGCTGCAGCAAACCCAGCACGCCGCCCAGAGCCTTGAGTTGCGTTGCTGCTTCAACCGATCTGCTGCGGTTGACTTCGTTGGCCAGATCGAACAACACCGCCATCGCCTCCGGCGTGTTGAAGTCGTCATCCATCGCAGCCTTGAAACGCTTGGCGTGAGGCTCGTTCCAGTCGACCGTTCCCTCCGCTTGCGCGGGCGCATTCTTCAATGCCGTATAGAGACGATCCAACGACTGTTTCGCATCGTCCAGATGCACATCGGAATAGTTCAGCGGGCTGCGGTAGTGCGCGCGCAGGATGAAGAAGCGCACCACCTCGGCATCGTAGTTCTTCAGCACTTCGCGGATCGTGAAAAAATTCCCCAGACTCTTGGACATCTTTTCCTTGTCCACATTGACGAAGCCGTTGTGCATCCAGTAATTCACGAAGGTGCACTGGTGTGCGCCTTCGCTCTGCGCGATCTCGTTCTCGTGGTGCGGGAACTGCAGGTCAGCGCCGCCGCCGTGGATGTCGAAATGCTGCCCGAGCAATCTGGTACCCATCGCCGAACACTCGATATGCCAACCGGGACGACCCTTGCCCCACGGAGAGTCCCACTTTACCTCTTCCGCCTCCTCATCCTTGGCGTGTTTCCACAGCGCGAAATCGAGCGGATCGTTCTTGTTGTCCGCGACCTCGACCCGCTCTCCGGCACGCAGGTCTTCCAGCGATTTGCCGGACAATTTTCCATAACCGTCGAATTTGCGCACCGCAAAATTCACATCGCCATCCTCGGCCCGATAGGCCAGCCCGTTCTTCTCGAGTTTTCCTATCATCTCCAGCATCTCGGGCAAATATTGCGTGGCACGCGGCTCATGATCGGGAAGTTGCACGCCCAATGCGTCGGCATCCTCATGCATGAAATCTATGAACCGTTGGGTAAGAGCATGGATGGACTCGCCGTTCTCCGCCGCGCGCTTGATGATCTTGTCGTCGATGTCGGTGACGTTGCGCACGTAGGTCACCTCAAAACCGCTCGCTTTGAGCCAGCGATACACCATGTCGAACACCACCAGCACGCGCGCGTGACCAAGGTGGCAATAGTCGTATACCGTCATGCCGCACACGTACATGCCGACCTTGCCCGGCATGATCGGCGCGAATTCCTGCTTGTCCCGCACCAGCGTGTTGTAGATTTTCAGCATTATTTTTCCGGGGCAAGTGGATGGAAGGCGCGTCCGACGTAGGCAATGACGTCGTTCACCTGCTGCTCCGACAATACCGATTCCCACGCAGGCATCGAGGTACCCGGCAGACCCTCGTGTATCACCTTGCTCAGGCGCGATCTGGTCATGCCGGCCATCGCCTTGGAACTGGTCAAGTCGCGCGGATGGGGTTCCATGAAGCTTCCAATCCAGTTGCGCGCAGTTCCGTCGGCAGCATGGCAGAATGCACAATTCTGCTGGAACAGTTCTTCGCCACGTTTTTCCGAAGCGGTAAGCCCGGCGATGACTGGCGCGCGATCGTGCAGCAGGTATGGGCTGGCACTGGTCATCGCATCCAGTGAAGATGTATCAGCCTTATTTGTGTGGGCTGTACCTGCAAGCGCAGGTTGGTTACTTGGCGAATACTGGTTGCGCGGAAAGGACACAGGGCGCATTTCCCAGATTACATCAGAGTTTATGGTGCTGGCGCGGTCATGGCAACTCACGCAACTGGACATGAACAGCCTCTTTCCTTCTGCCTGCTGCGGAGTAAGCTGTTCCCAGGGTGTGTCCAGCGGAATCTTGCCGGTGGCGAAAGGGAAAGCCGCAGCATAGCGCTGGTGGTTGAACCATCCGTTCGCTTCGGTATGGTAGCGGGTGTTCTCGCGCTTACCGATCATGAATTCCTTTATTATGAAATCCGCCACCGCTTCGATCTCGCGCGGATTCAACACGCTGGAGAAACCCATCATGGCCGTGCCCGACCTGCCGGAGCGGATGGATCGCAGCATGCGTTCCTTCCCCAGGGTGTCTGGTGAGGTGCTGGTAAAATCAACCGGCTTGGGAGTGATCAGGGTGGCTGCAAGCGTTCGCGCATTGCCGGAGTAACCGTGGCAATAATAGCAGCGAAAATTATAAATTTTTCTGCCCAGTTCGATCTGTTCAATGCTCGCTTCCGCGTCTGGTACTGCGGACCGCGATTCGGCCGACCTGTTTTCCACGGTTGGCTGAGAAGAGGGTTCAAAACAGCCGCTCAATAGTGCAGTCGCTGCAATCAGCAGCGCGACTTTGCTCATTTACCGCTTTTTCCCCTTCCCTTCTTGCCTGCAATGATGAAACTTTGAAACACGTATTCGGCGACATTGGCGATTTCCTGATCGTTCAGCACTCTCCCCCACGCAGGCATCTCGCTGCCATTACGTCCATTGGAAATGGCCTCGAACAAGGCCGGGCGATTCAGGTACTGGCGCGAAGTCTCGAGCAAGAAATCGCGCGGCAAAGGGTTGATAAAGTAAGCACGCGGACCGTCTCCCGCTCCTGTCACGCCATGACAAGTGTAGCAATTCTGCATATAGAAATCGCGACCCTTTTCGATATCCCCCTTTAGACCCTTGGGCATGGGCAATGACATATCAGCAGCGGCCGGTTTCGGGGCATCAGGCACAGGGTTCACTGTAGCAAATTTCGGATTTGTTTCAGCAAGCACTGTGGAGGATGCCGAAACCAGGGCGGCCAACAATACAGCAACCGGAAGATTGCCCATGACTTATTTCTTCGATTTGTCGGTGGTCATGAAAGCTGAGCGGATAAAATCCGCCATAGCCTCTATATCGGCCTTGCTGAAGTCAGCGCCATAACCCCTCATTGCCGTACCAGGACGGCCGTTGGTGATGGAGGCTATCATACGCTTGCGGTTCAACTCTGAAATAACCTTGGGCATGGTGAAATCAGTTGGCGGCGGTTGCATTCTGCCCGATGTCATGCGTTTTCCAGTTTCGCCGTGGCACATTGCGCAGGCTTGCATGTACAGCACGCCTCCACGACTGGTCAGGAGTTTTTCGCTTGGCTTGGGATGCGATCCTGCGTTACCAAGTTTCATGAATGTAGTTCGTATGTAATCAACAACGCCTTCGATTTCCGCGGCGCTCAACTCGGTTTTCCAGGAAATCATCGCGGTGCCCGGCCGGCCGTTGGTAACCGAATGGATCATGCGCTCGCGCGTCAATTCGATAGCGGATTCCGGAGAGGTGTAATCCCTCGGCGGGACAGCAAAACTGCCTCTTGCCCTGCTCTGTCCGTTGCCTTTGTCGCCGTGGCATACCGAACAATAATGCTTGAATATATTTGCGCCCTTGCGCGGATTGGTCTCGGACTTGATTCCACGATCACCGGCCATTGCCACATTCCAGCCGCACAGCAGCAACAGCAATATGAAATATCGTAATGCATGAGCGCGCACATAGGAACATCTCGTTTCCGTAATTTGCCCAGTCTTAAAGCGACTGGAATACGAGGTGGTTGCTGGTAACAGTGATGAATAACTAAACATATGGCCTCACTTGATTCGACAGGGTTTCTTGCGCCGCGCCGAGTGCGCTCGCTAAATGGTAGTATTAAAGCGAAAAAATGTTATCACAATAAACCAGCTTGCTGCAAATCACGACACAGCCGAACGGTTGAAGCACGTGTGGTTGCGTACGAAATTCGCTTTAGTGTATCCTTGCGGTAGAGCTATTCAACCCAACATCACTAGGAATTCAAATGACCAAGCGACACCTGATTTTCATTATCTTGGCTACAATTCTTGCGTTCACCGGTTGCACCACCGGACCCGAGCTGGTGCCGATGCCTCAATCCGTGAAGGATTCTCTGGTATTCCCCCCTCCTCCCGATCCCCCCAGATTTATTTACGAGCGCACCATTCGCGCCGACATCGATGTGATACCTGAAGAAGAAGACGATGCTCTTCAGCGCATGCTTACCGGATCTAAAAAGCGGGGTACTGCCTTAGGGAAACCCTACGGACTAGTGGTAAATAAGGGTCGTCTGTACGTCGGCGATACCGGGCGTCGCAGTGTGTTGGTGTTCGATATCCCCGCAGGGAAGTTCTTCTCGTTCGGCGAAGATGATCCTGGCCAGCTTGCCAAACCGCTGGGCATAGACATGGACAAGAACGGAAATATATATGTGCTCGACGGAACCAAAAAGGTAATCCAGATATATGACCAGGATGGCAAGTATTTACGCACGATCGGAAAATCCGAAGACATAAATCGCCCCGCCGGACTCGGCGTCAATGCAGATGGAAGCCGCGTGTATGCAGTTGACATTGGAGGCAGCAGTTATGAAACCCACAGGATATTGGTCTATGACGGTAATAGCGGCAAACTTCTTTCCGAAATCGGAAAACGCGGCGACAAACCTGGGGAATTTAACCTGCCGCGTGACGTTGCTGTAACCCCGGATGGCACTCTGTACGTAGTGGATAGCGGCAATTTCCGCGTCGAGAAACTTACCCCGGACGGCAAATTTATCAGCGAATTCGGTTCCATCGGTCGATTGCCCGGGCAATTCTCCCGCCCCAAGGAAATCGCGTTGGACAAAGATGGGAACGTCTATGTGGCCGATGCTGCATTTGGCAATTTCCAGATATTCAACTCAAAGGGGGAATTGCTGATGCCCGTAGGAACACGCTCTTCTGTTCCCGGACCGACACATATGATGCTCCCCTCAGGGATCGCGGTGGACAGCGATGGCCGAATATACTTTGCCGACCAGTTTTTCCAGAAAGTAGACGTCTACCGCCCTATCGGTCTTGGGCTTACCGAAGGTTTTACGAATAAGGACTTGCGAGGCAAATATGACCCGGACGCAGCCGACAAGAAAGAAAAAGGCGCAAAGAACTAATCAACACTATTCACGCCGATAAACATAATGAGGGCCTGTGGCGCACTGTTTCCGGTGCGCCTTAGGATTTCAATCTGGATAGCATTAGACGTGTCAGGGACATAATCCAAGGTCGCAGCTTTTCCTGATATCCTGCTGCGCCGCGGCAAAGTCACCCACAGCTCGATATACCAGCGCTCGATTATAGTAAGTATTGGCATTGTCGGGATTTAGATCGATGGCACGCCCATAATCACTCAGCGCCTCTTGATATCTTCCTAGCAAATAATAGGCAGTTGCTCGATTGCCGTAAACATAGTCAAACGGGAAAGTGACAATCGCCTTGCTGAAATCGGCGACGGCCTCTTCGTAACGTTTAAGCTTCCCTAGTTCGGTGCCACGGTTGTAATAAATGCGTTCAGTGCCGAATATGCCAGTCTTGCCCTGTACCAGCTTTGCTGCGTCGTCCCACAGCTTTAACGTGCTGGAGAAGGTGTCAATCCGGTTCAGCGTCAGCGGCACCAACAGCACACAGACCAGACCCAGCACCGAATACACCTTGCTGGGCGCAAGCCGGCTGAATACGACCGGAAGCGCCGCAAACAATCCCGGCATCCACAGATAACTG
>QJWF01000129.1 GCA_003235435.1 Nitrosomonadales bacterium | reverse complement strand
CGGTGAAATTCCTTGCCGCAAGGTGTACGAGGATGAAGAGGTGCTGGCGTTCCACGACGTCAATCCGGTTGCGCCGGTTCACTTCATGGTGATTCCGAAACTTCATCTCGATTCATTGTCTCAAGCAGACAGTGAACATGCTGCCTTGTTGAGCAAGATGCTGTTACTGGCGCCCCGGCTGGCGAAAGAGCAGGGGCTGGAAAACGGGTTTCGTACCGTGATCAATACCGGCAAGGGTGGGGGGCAGGAAATATTTCATTTGCACATCCACATCATCGGCGGCGGCAACATCCCGCCGATGGTGCGGCGCAACTAATTCAAGGAGAAGATCATGGGTTCATTAAGTATATGGCATTGGCTGATCGTGTTGTTGGTGGTCGTACTGATTTTCGGCACCAAGAAATTGCGCAATATCGGCCAGGACCTCGGCGGTGCGGTTAAAGGTTTCAAGGAAGGCATGCGTAGCGAAGACGAGGCTGCGAAGCAAGTTGAAGAGGGTGGCAGGACCATCGAAGGTGAAGTGAAAGAAAAGAACCACACCAGGGCGTAAACGTCCCGAGATTTTCGTCGTTAACGGCGCAATTCTATAATCTGCAGCAGGTCTCGTTAAATTATGTTCGACTTCAGCTTCGCGGAACTGGTGGTGATCATGGTGGCGGCGCTCATCGTCATTGGGCCTGAGCGGCTTCCAAAAGTGGCGCGTACCATGGGGCACATGTGGGGGCGTGCGCAACGCTATGTTAATGGAGTAAAGGCCGATATTGAGCGCGATATGGCGGTGGAGGAATTTCGTCAATTGCAGCAAAAAGTACAGGCAGAAGCCGGGGAGATGGAAAAATCATTTCAGGAGGCGTCAAAAACTGCGGATCAGCAAGTGCGGGAAATCAACGAAGAGGTTGAAAACCTTTCATCACCCAGCGATAAAGCCCAAGCCGTTCAATCATCGCAGCATCGGGCCCCGCCTTCTCTGAATACAAACGTGTCAACTTCGGCCAAGAAATACGAATGAGTACCAGCGCAAGTTTCATCGCGCACCTGATCGAATTGCGCACCCGCTTGCTGCATTCAGCCATCGCCTTACTGCTGGTTTTCATCTGCCTGTTTCCGTGGGCTTCCGATCTGTATGCTTTAATGGCCAAACCCATGCTGGCGAAGCTGCCCAAGGGCGGGCAGATGATCGCAACCGATGTCACCACGCCGTTCTTTGTTCCGCTCAAGGTGGCGTTGATGGCTGCGTTTCTGATTTCATTGCCTTTTATTCTCTACCAGATATGGCGGTTCGTTGCTCCCGGTCTGTATGCTCATGAGAAACGGTTGGTGTGGCCGCTGATAGTCGTAAGCACATTATTGTTTTTCTGCGGTATGGCGTTTGCATATTTCATCGTATTTCCGGTGGTGTTTGGTTTTATAACTGCATCCGCGCCGCAGGGAGTGGCAGTGATGACCGATATCGACAAGTACCTCAGCTTTGTGCTGGCGATGTTTATGGCGTTTGGAATTACCTTTCAGGTGCCAGTAGCAGTGGTTGTTCTGGTCCGGATGGGCTTCGTCTCGGTCGAAAAATTGCGTGAAGCACGCCCGTATGTGGTTGTCGGTTCTTTCGTGGTCGGAGCTATCTTCACTCCGCCGGATGTGGTGTCGCAGCTTATGCTGGCGATCCCGCTGTGGCTGTTGTATGAGACAGGTATCGTGGTTGCCTCCTGGGCGGGCAAGGGCAAGACCAGGCAAGCCGAATCCCTATAGAGGTTATCGATTCCTGGGTTTCGGCCGCTTGCCGATTTTCAGTTTGAGACTGATTGCCGCCCCATCACGCATCAGCTTCACGATGACAATCTTGCCCGGAGGCAAACTGGCCACCGTTTCCAGCATCGCGCTCCAGCTTTCGATAGGTTTCTCGTCAATCGCGGTCAGAATGTCGCCTCTCCTGGCTCCTGCTTGTTCTGCCGGACTGTTACGTATAATTTCAGTGATCAATACGCCTTTGATGTCGCCGAGTTTGAAGGATTCAGCCAATTCCGGGGTTAATTCCTGCACTGCCGCACCGATCCAACCGCGAGTCACCGAGCCCTGCTTGATGATCTGTTCCATCGTGCTCTTTGCGGTATTTGCCGGAATGGCGAAACCAATGCCGAGCGATCCGCCATTGGGGGAATAGATTGCGCTGTTGATGCCGATCAGGCTTCCGTTGGTATCCACCAAAGCGCCGCCTGAATTGCCTGGATTGATCGCGGCATCTGTCTGGATGAAACTCTCAAAGGTGTTCAGTCCCAAATGATCGCGCTTGAGCGCGCTGATGATACCCATGGTGACCGTCTGGCCAACTCCGAAAGGATTACCGATGGCGAGCACCATGTCTCCAACCTGGGCCTGTTCAGGATGGCCAAACGTGATCGCAGGAAGATTGCCGGGCAATTCGATTTTGATAACTGCGATATCGGTTTCAGGATCGGAACCGATGACATGCGCTTTCGCCTTGCGCCCATCCGCCAGAGCGACCTCTATCTGGTCTGCGGACTCGACGACGTGATGGTTGGTAAGGATGTAGCCATCCGGGCTGACGATCACTCCTGAACCAAGACTGGAGCTGTTTTGTGGCTCGTCATCACCCGGATCGCCGAAGAAGAAGCGGAATCGCGGATCATCGATGAACGGGTTTGCAGGTGCCTTGACGATGGTGCTGGTGAAGATGTTTACCACGGCAGGCATGGCATTTTTTGCGGCAACGTTTAAGCCCGTTCCGGTGGATTTGCCGATACCTTCGGGCAGAGTGCTTTCGTAGAGGGTCACCACCCCGCTACGCGCAGCATTCGGCAACAATTCCGGCTTGAGGGTGTGGATGATGAACAGCAGCGCGAGCGCGATCGTGACAGTCTGGGTGAATAATAACCAGTGTTTACGCATGGTATGATAAATCCGTTCGTCTCCAGGAAATAGGGAAAAATGCTGCTCGATGAATTACGCGATTATAACGCAAGCCTGCTGCAAACCGGCATGTTCAAGGACTATTGTCCGAACGGATTGCAGGTGGAGGGCCGGGCGGAAGTGCAGCGTATCGCTACCGCGGTGACGGCTTCCCGGCAGGTGCTGGAAGAGGCCATCGAATGGGGCGCGGA
>QJWF01000226.1 GCA_003235435.1 Nitrosomonadales bacterium | reverse complement strand
TGTCAGCGGTTTCCATAACAGTTTTCCTTTATAACTTTTGGGCTGGATTTATGATTACAACATCAGAAATTCTACCCTGATTAAAAAGGGTCTTACACCAGTCAAAATATATTAAGACCAATCTGACCCTTCTCGTTTGTGGATGAAGCACGCTTCTTATAGGAGTCATTGTGACCACCCAGCCATTATTTTCCTATCGGTACATTGCTGAATCATCTATAGGACAAACACGTTTAACCACATCGGCGTTTGTCCTATTTCATCGATCTCACATAGATTAAAGGATATTTTGTTTAGCAACTTGAATCGGCGGTTATGGCACCTGGCGGAAGTTTACCCGTCAATTATCCTGCCAGAAAGCAGTCATTCAGTGGGTCAGAAAACGGGAGTATGCAAGCTAGGTTTGGTTGAGTGCCAAATCGAGGCAATATCAGAATCTAATTATTGATCGTGATCAGCATCGACTTTTCAGGATTTCACTTATTAACAGTATGTTAGTGTAGTTTAAGCGCAGGCCAGCGGATAACGAAATACGGGGTTTTTATCACAAAATTCCGAACGCCTATGGCGGAGAGGGGGGGATTCGAACCCCCGTCAGGGTATTACCCTGAACACGCTTTCCAGGCGTGCGACTTAAACCACTCATCCACCTCTCCGAAAGGGCGCGCAGGATAAACCAGAACAGTCATTGCCGCAATCAAAAATGGTTCTTCCATTCGCGCATCGCAGAGAAAACGCCGAGTTCGGAAGTGTCGGTAAGGCCCCGTTGTTGCAGGGTGTGCATGATCTCCGGCTGGGTGCAACGCAGAAAAGGGTTGGTGGCTTTTTCCAGCGCGATTGTGGAGGGAAGGGTGATCCGGTTCGCCGCGCGCAGTTGTTTCGTGTCAGCGATACGCTGTTGCAATGCATGGTTGTTCGGCTCGCACGCAATTGCGAAGCGCAGGTTGGCGGCGGTGTATTCGTGCGCGCAGTACACGCGGGTGTTGTCGGGCAGTTGCGCGAGGCGTTGCAGCGAGTGATGCAGTTGCGCGAGGGAGCCTTCGAAATTCCTGCCGCAGCCCGCGCCGAACAGCACGTCCCCGCAGAACACAATTCCCGGCGCGAGATAAGCGATGTGGTCGTTGAGATGGCCGGGAATCTCGAGGATGTCGAACCTGATGCCAAACGGCTCGAGATCGAGGCTGTCACCTTCGCGCAGGTCATGGGTGATGTGCGGGTTGTTCGGATGTCGCCGTCCATGAACCGGGACGTTGTATACTTTGCGCAAGTCTGCGATACCGCCGATGTGGTCGGCGTGGCGGTGGGTGCACAGGATGGTATCCAGCTGCATGCCGCGGGTGTTCAGGAACTCCAGCACGGGCGAGCTTTCTCCGGGGTCGACCACGGCAACATGTGTGCCGTCGTGGATGGCCCAGATGTAGTTGTCTTGGAGCGCGGGAATGGCGGTAATGTCCAACATGGATACAACGATACGGAAAGTGGCGATGCTGAATTGTAATTTATCCGAGCATAGTTTGAACGAATGGTTCGCTACAGCGCAGGGCGGTTATGTGCTGGCCCGCGAGCAGGCTTTTTTTGATCGCACCGTGGGCGATATTTTTGGCTTCAATGCGCTGCAGTTGGGTCTGCCGGACCATGACTTTCTGCGCAGCAGCCGCATGCCGTTGCGTTTCAGCGCGGGGAATCAGCAGGGGAACACCGTGCGGTTGATCTGCACGGAATTGCCATTTGACAGTGACAGCATGGATCTGACGGTGTTGCCTCATGTTCTCGAATTCTCCGAGCAACCGCATCAGGTGTTGCGCGAGGTGGCAAGGGTGCTGATGCCGGAAGGCAATCTGATCGTCAGCGGATTCAATCCGCGCAGTTTGTGGGGTATGCGCCGCATGATTGGCAACAAACAGGATTATCCTTGGAACGGTCATTTCATCACGTTGCCGCGCCTCAAGGACTGGCTGGCATTGCTCGGTCTTGAGGTGGTGGCCGGCCGCTTTGCCGCATATGCTCCGCCGTTCCGTCAATCCAAATGGCTGGACCGGTTTGCCTTCATGGAGGCGGCGGGCGACCGCTGGTGGGCGGTGAGCGGCGGAGTGTATTTTTTGCATGCAGTGAAGCGTGTTCACGGGATGCGCCTGATCAAGCCGAAGTGGAACGAGGGACTGGTGAGCAAACTGATGCCGGCTGCACCCAAGGTCAATAACAAGGTCACTCAACGGAACAAGACCGATACCGAATGAGCAAAGACGTCGTAGATATATTTACCGATGGCGCATGCAAGGGCAATCCGGGTGTGGGCGGATGGGGTGCATTGTTGCGCAGCAAGGGCAAGGAGCGCGAGATGTTCGGCGGCGAAGCGCACACCACCAACAACCGCATGGAACTGATGGGTGCAATCGCGGCGCTGGAGGCGTTGAAACGGAATTGCCATGTGCGTCTGCACACCGATTCAAAATATTTGCAGCAGGGCATCAGCACCTGGATACACGACTGGAAAAAGCGCGGCTGGAAGACTGCGGACAAGAAATCCGTGAAGAACGAAGATCTGTGGCGCAGGCTGGACGAACTCTCTGCCAGACACCAGATCGACTGGGTGTGGGTCAAGGGGCACGCCGGACACGATGAGAACGAGCGCGCCGATGAATTGGCGAATAAGGGGGTACAAATGGCACAGGAGGCGACTAATGTGGACAGCAAGAAATCCGGGATTTCGGGATGAAACGCAAGGAGCCGCGCTGCAAATGACGAGGCATATCGATCCTGATAGACGAGGAATGAGCGGGCACGTGACGCAGCGGTTCGCCCGAAAAATGGATTTCCGGGGGGACACAAATGCGTAAGATCGTCGTGGATACTGAAACCACAGGGCTGGATCCCAGGCAGGGCCATCGCATCATCGAATTGGCGGCGATCGAACTGGAGGGACGCAAGGTGTCGCTGCGCCGGTTCCATCGTTATCTCAATCCCGAGCGCGAGATCGAGGCGGGCGCGGTGGCGGTGCACGGCCTGACCTACGAACGTTTGCAGAACGAGGCGAAGTTCGCGGACATCGCGGCAAGTTTTCTGGAATTCATCGAGGGGGCGGAGTTGATCATACACAACGCGCCGTTCGATATCGGTTTTTTGAA
>QJWF01000018.1 GCA_003235435.1 Nitrosomonadales bacterium | reverse complement strand
TGAAAATCGTGTCTACCAGGTTGGCATGCAAGACGGCCCGCCACTGATTGTAAAATTCTATCGTCCCGAGCGATGGACTAATGCGGCCATCCTGGAAGAGCACGAATTTGTCGCATCGCTCGCCGAACGCGAGATCCCGGTCGTGCCGGCACTGGTGGTCGACGGCCGCACGTTGCACCTGTTCAACGGTTTCCGCTTTTCTGTATTTATCAAACAAGGTGGTCGTGCACCGGAACTGGATGACCGCGACACGCTGCAATGGATGGGGAGATTCATCGGTCGCATCCATGCTGTCGGAGTTCTGGAATCCTACCGGCATCGTCCTGTGCTGGATATCGAGAGCTTTGGTGTGGAGCCGAGCGCTTACATGCTAACGCACGACTTCATCCCCGCCGAACTGGTCGAAGTCTATCGCGGCGTGGTTGCGCAGGCACTGGACGGCGTGCGGCGCTGTTTCGACCGGGCCGGTTCAGTGAGGGGTTTGCGCATTCACGGCGATTGCCATGCCGGTAACGTGCTGTGGACCGATGGCGGCCCTCATTTTGTGGATTTCGACGACAGCCGCACCGGACCGGCGCTACAGGATCTGTGGATGCTGCTGTCGGGCGAACGCGCCGACCAGACCCGGCAGTTCTCCGACCTGCTGGCGGGCTACGAGGATTTTTACGACTTCGAACCGCGCGAACTTCACCTGCTCGAGGCATTGCGCACTCTGCGACTGATCCATTATGCGGCCTGGATCGCTCGGCGCTGGGACGATCCGGCTTTTACAACCGCCTTCCCGTGGTTCAACACCCAGCGCTACTGGCAGGACCGCATCCTGGAATTGCGCGAGCAGATCGCGCTGATGGACGAGCCTCCGCTGATGTCGGTATAACTGGCTACCGACAGATCAATGAAATCTGATTTTGCTGCGGATCATTCTTCCTTCACCCTGAACCACGCCGCGTACAGTGCCGGCAGGAACAGGCAGGTTAGCACCGTCGCGATGACCAGTCCGCCCATGATGGACACCGCCATCGGCCCCCAGAACACCTGGCGGGTCAGCGGGATCATTGCCAGTATCGCCGCGGAGGCGGTCAGCATAATAGGTCGGAAGCGCCGCACGGTGGAGCTGATGATGGCCTGCCACCGGGTCTTGCCGTCTTCCTCGTCCTGGCGGATCTGGTCCACCAGGATCACCGCGTTGCGCATGATCATCCCCGCCAGCGCGATGAAACCCAGATTGGCGACGAAACCGAACGGTACCCGGAATATCAGCAGCGCCATGGTTACACCGATCAGGCCGAGCGGCGCAGTTAGGAACACGATGACGGTGCGACTGATGCTTTGCAGCTGTATCATCAGCAGTGTGATCACGCCGACCAGCATCAGCGGCATGACCTTCATGATGGCTTTTTGATTCTTTGCAGATTCCTCGATGCTGCCGCCCATCTCGATGCGGTATCCTATCGGCAGCCTGGCGCGCAGATCGTCGAACTGCGAGTTGAGTTGAGTGGAGATCGTTGCGGGCTGCATCTCATCCGCCATGTCGGCGCGCACCGTCATCGTGGGCAGACGGTTGCGCCGCCAGATCAAGCCCTCTTCAAGAACCGGCACCAGCTTGGCGAGCTGCGCCAGCGGCACATGACGGCCGCCCGCCAGGGGAATGTCCAGATCGGGCAAGCGATCCAGCGAACGCGAGTCTCGTTTGTCGCCGCGCCACACAACGTCAATCAACTGATCGCCTTCGCGGTATTGTGTCATCGCCACGCCGTTCAGCCAGCCTTGCAGCGCCTGCGAGATATCCTGGCTGGAAGTGCCGAGCTGGCGCGCGCGATCCTGATTGACTTCGACGCGAACGCTTTTGATCCTTTCGTTCCAGTCGAAATTGACGTTTTGCAGATGCGGGTTGGTGCGCATCACGGCCGCGACCTGCTCGGAGATTTCGCGCAACCGTGCCAGATCCTCGCCCATAACCCGGAACTGCACCGGGTAGCCTATGGGCGGGCCGTTCTCCAACCGCACCACACGCACGCGCAGATGCGAAAAACCGCCATCGGGTGAGGCAAAAATCGCCTCGAGGTGGCTCTTGATTTCCTCACGTTCCTTCAGCCCTTTGCTGACGATGACGAACTGCGCTAAGTTGTCGGCGAACAATTGCTGGTCAAGCGGAAGGTAGTAGCGCGGAGCCCCGTTGCCGATGTAGGAAGAGGAATAGGCAATGCCCGGTTCGTCCTTGAGCAGCTTCTCGATGCGTTCCACTTCATGCCCGGTGGCCTTGAGCGACGCGCCCTGCGGCAGCCACACGTCCACCATCAGTTCGAGCCGGCTGGCAGCGGGGAAAAACTGCTGTTGCACGAACTTTCCGAACGCCACGATGGACAGCACAAAGATCAGCGCGGTCGCGAGGATTACCTTCCAGCGATTGCGCAAACACCATTCCACCACAGTGTGCAGGCGCCGATAGAACGGCGTTCCGTAAACATCCACCCCATGCCGCTGTGCCTTGGCGAGGAGTTTGCCGGGATCGAGCAGTCTGTAGCCAAGGTAGGGCGTGAACACCACGGCGACTATCCAAGACACCAGCAGCGCAATGGTGACGACCTGAAAGATCGAGATGGTGTATTCACTGGCAGCCGACTTGGAAAACCCGACCGGCGTGAATGCGGCGGCGGTGATCAGCGTGCCGGTCAGCATCGGAAATGCGGTCGAGGTATAGGCGAACGTCGCGGCCTTGAATTTGTCCCACCCCTGTTCCATTTTTACCACCATCATTTCCACGGCGATGATCGCATCGTCCACCAGAAGGCCCAGCGCAATCACCAGCGCGCCCAGCGAGATGCGCTGCAGGTCGATGCCGAACAGCTTCATCATGAAGAACGTGATCGCCAGCACCAGCGGGATGGAAAATGCCACGACCGTGCCGGTACGCCAGCCCAGGCTTAGGAACGACACGGCCAGAACGATCAGCACCGCCTCGGTCAGAGAGCGCTCGAACAGGGTGATGGAGCCCCTGACCACTTCGGGCTGGTCGGCCACGATGTGCACTTCCACCCCAACCGGAAGCTCGTCGGAAATCTTTTTCATTGCCTGCTTCAGGTTCTCCCCGAGATCGATGACGTTGCCGCCCTTGTCCATGACCACGCCGATGCCGATCGCAGGCACGCCACCGAAATGCATGCGCGGGCTGGGAGGTTCGGCCAGGCCACGGCTTACCTTGGCGATGTCGCCAAGGCGGAAGTGTTGACCGTTTGCCAACAGATCGGTATTGCGTACTTTGGAAACACTGTCGAAGCTGCCGTTTACGCGCATCCGGATACGGTCGCTGTCCGTTTCGAGAAAACCGGCAGGACTCACCGCATTCTGTTTTTGCAGCACCTCGGCCACTTGCTGCGGCGTGATCCCGAGACTCGCCAGGCGGTTGGGTGATACGTCGATATAGATATTCTCGTTCTGAACGCCGATCAGTTCGACGCGCTTGACGTCCGGAACGTTCTTCAGATCCAGAGCGATGCGGTCGGCGTAACGGCGCAACGCGCTCAGATCGAAACCGTCTCCGGTCAGTGCAAAGATGTGGATCAGTACGTCCCCGAATTCGTCGTTAGGGTACGGTCCCCGCACGCCTGAAGGCAGAGTGTCTCGAATGTCATCAAGTTTTTTGCGCACCTTCCTCCAGGCTTCAGGCACTTCCGGCTTGGGGGTGTAATCCTTGAGTATCACGAACACCAGCGATTCCCCGGGTTTGGACGCCGAGCGCAGAACATCCACCCATGGTGTTTCCTGAAGTTTTTTTTCGATGCGTTCGGTCAGTTCGCGCTCGACTTCCCGGGCTGTTGCGCCCGGCCACAATGTACGCACCACCATCACCTTGAAGGTGAAATCGGGATCTTCCGCGCGGCCGAGATTGAGATAGGAAATCACTCCGGCACCCATCAGTACGATGATCAGATACAGCACCATCTGCTTGTGCGTGAGAGACCACGCAGAGAGGTTTGGACCCTTCATTGCGCGCTACCGTCTGCGAATTCTCCTTCGATGACGCGTATCTTTTCGCCCGCGTTGAGCTTGTGCACGCCGGCGCTGACGATGCGCTCACCCGGTGTCAACCCTCCGGCGATAACCGCGCCGTCATCGCGATAGGCTGCGACTTCCACCTTCCGCAAATTGACGCTGTGATCCGCTGCCACGACCCACACCGCCGCCTGATCACCCTGCTGGAAAATCGCCGATAAAGGCACGATCAATCCGCCCTGCTTGTCATGATTCCTGAAACGAACTTGCGCGGTCATCCCCAATGCCGCCCGGGTATCATCGCCGCTCAACTCGATCCGTGCTGCATAGGTGCGGCTTGCCGGATCCGCGGCCGCAGCGAGTTCGCGCAAACGGCCCGTGAGATACGCCGCTTCGTTTCCCGAGGCCCACAAATTAACTTCGGCGCGCGCGCCGATTTTCAGGCCGGAATATTGCGTCTCGGGTATCGCGATGGCCACTTCGCGCGGCCCGTTCTGCGCAAGGCGCAGCACAGGCTGCCCCGCGCTGACTACCTGCCCGACTTCGGCAAACGTTGCTGCGATCACCCCCGCGTGGTCGGCTCGCAAGGAGGTGTAGTCGGCCAGGTTGCCGGCCAATCCTGCCTGCGCAGATGCTGCTTTGAGGGCGGTTTCCTTGGCATCCAGGGCAGACTTGCTGACGAACTTTTGATTGAACAACTCGCGGTAACGCTTCGCTTCCTCCTCGGCCAATTGATATTGAGCCTGAGCAGAGCTTGCCTGCAAGCTCGCATCTTCAGGATCAAGCCGCATCAGTACCTGTCCGGCTTGTACCCGCGCGCCAGCATCCACCAGGCGCTCGATGATTTTGCCGCCGATGCGGAAGCCCAATTGAGTTTCGTGGCGCGCGCGAATTTCGCCGCTATAAGAATTGCTTTTGTCGAATGCAACAGAACCGACCACAAGGGTCATGGCTGGCTGCTCGATTTTGACAGGGTCGTTTTTTGTTTCCGGTACAGATTCCTTGCTGCAACCGCTGAAAAAAATCATTGCGGAGATGAATAGCGCGCTGGACTTCATGTTGGAATTTAACCTGTAGAAGCGGAAGAAGAATATAGGTATTGGCAGTAATACTGTCAAATTCTGAACATGATGGCTAACGTAGCCATACCGTCTTGGCATTGACGAATTCATGGATACCCAGCCTGGACAATTCGCGCCCGTAGCCTGAGGCCTTTACGCCACCGAAGGGCAGGCGCGGATCGGACTTCACCATGCCGTTGATGAACGTGCAGCCGGCTTGGATGTGTGCCGCCAGTTGTTCGGCACGCGCCGTGTCCTCGCTCCAGATCGATGAGCCCAGGCCGAAGGGTGTCTCGTTCGCGATACGCAGTGCATCCTCCTCGCCCGCAACACGAATCACGATCGCCACCGGACCGAACAGTTCTTCGTGCCAGGCACGCGTTTTGGCAGTGACGCGGTCCAGGATCGAGGGCTGATAGAAATATCCCTTCCGCTCCACCGCCTTGCAGCCGGTTACCGCGACTGCGCCTTGGGCGATGGAGTCGGTGACTTGCTCATGCAAAGTCGTACGCAGGTCGAGCCGCGCCAGCGGGCCGATCTGGGTGGAATCGTCCATCGGGTCGCCAAGTTTGAGTGCATTCACCTTTACCTTGAATCGGCGCAGGAATTCATCTGCGATCTGTGGCACCAGGATGAAGCGCTTGGCGGCGATGCACGATTGCCCGCAATTGAGGAAGCGAGAGGCCACCGCAGTATCCGTAGCGAGTTCCAGATCCGCATCGCGCAGCACTATGAACGGGTCGGAGCCCCCCAGTTCCAGCACGCACTTTTTCAGGTGCTGTCCGGCACTTGCCGCAACTTTGCGTCCCGCTGCTTCAGACCCGGTAAGCGTCACTGCATGCACATGCGGGCTGGCGATCGCGCCGGTCACCTGACCGGCATCGATCAGTAGCGTCGTGAATAACCCATCGGGAAGGCCGCTATCGCGGAACACCGCTTCGATCGCAAGGGCGCACTGTGGAACATTTGAAGCATGTTTCAGCGCCAGCGCGTTGCCCGCCATCAACGCAGGGGCGGCGGCGCGGAATACCTGCCAGAACGGAAAATTCCACGGCATCACTGCAAGCACAACACCGAGCGGGCAGTACGCTACATAGCTTTTCCCGGCATCCGACTTCACATCATCTGCCCTCAGAAAATTCTCCCCGTTCTGCGCATAGTAGTCGCATACGCTGGCGCATTTTTCAACCTCTGCGCGGGCTTCGCGCAACAGCTTGCCCATTTCCAGCGTGATGATTGCTGCGTAACGGTCGCGCTGGGCGCGCAACCGGATTGCCGTTTCGCGCAGCACTTCTGCGCGCCGGGCAAAAGAAGTCAGTGCCCAAGTTGCCTGAGCATCGTGGGATTTTTCCAGGGCTTGCTTCAGGCGTTGATCATCCCAACCGGGGAAGGCCTGAACGAGTTGACCGGTGGTCGGATTGAGGCTTGAATAGGGCATCAGAAATTATCCGGTTAGAGCGCTGCCGGGGCCTGTGTATCCAGATTTTATAGCTCAGTACCAAGACATCATAATACTTAACGAGCCGCCGAAAATAAATTTCTGGACTGACCTGTCAAATATCTCAAGTCAGGAATTTGACTTCGAGGAAAACGTCCAGTTGCTGTTCAGCAGGTAATTGACGAGCGGGACCACCATGATCACGCTTAGTTGTGCGGCAAAATACCAAACCTTAAGCATGTGTATCAGCACATACATCATGCCGGTATTCAGCGCGAGGCCGACCAGGGAAACTGTCACATACATAGGAAGGCTGCTCAAATGTGAACGTCGCGATTGGAATGTCCAGTAATGATTCAACAGGTAAGAGACTAGCAGGGCTCCAACAAAGCCCATGGTGGAACCTATCACGGCGTCGAGTGCAAACCACTCAACGGATATTGCCAGAATTGCAAGATGAATGGCTGTCCCAGCTCCTCCGACTATTATGTAACGGACGATTCGGCTGGTCAGCACTATCAGCCTGCCTGCTCGGCAACAATGTAGCGCGGGCGTCCTTTAACTTCCTCATAAATCCGGGCAATGTAAGTGCCGGTTATGCCCAGTCCGAGCATCAGCACTCCGCCGATGATCAGCAGCAGCAATATTACCGTGGTGAACCCGTCTACTGCGTGCCCTATCAATTTATGATAAAGGGTCTGTGCACCGAGGATAAAAGCAAAAATTGCGAACCCGATGCCGGAGAGAGTGATCAGGTGCAACGGGGCGGATGAAAATGCGGTTACCGCAGTCATCGCCAGTCGGGTGAGTTGCAGCAAGGACCAGCCGGATTCACCGTCAACCCGGTCCGCTACATCAAAAGTAATTTTGGTACTTTTGAATCCCAGCCAGGAAGTCATTCCCCTGAAGAACAAATTGCGTTCGCCCATTTTGCGCCATGCTTCAAGAACGCGGCGATCCAGCAACTTAAAATCGGAGGCGCCTCGCAAATCATGCCCGGTGAGTCGCGAGAACAGGCTGTAAAACACTTTTGACCTCGCTTTGCTATATGCGCTTTCATGGCCGCGGAATTGTTTGACTGCCTCGACAACGTCCGCTCCTTCATGCCAGGCATTCACCATCAAGGGGATCAATGAAGGAGGGTGCTGCAAATCGCCATCCATCACCACAATAGCGTCGCCTTTGGCATGTTCAAGACCGGCAGCAAGGGCAGCCTCTTTGCCAAAATTGCGGCTCAGCCTTATACCTTTCACGTCGGGAAGGCGCTTGCACTGTCCCGTGATGGCTTGCCAGGTGTTATCGGTTGATCCGTCGTCAACCAGAATCAATTCATATGAGGTGCCAAGCGCGTCAAGGACCAGGATTATTTCATTCAGGGTGGCATCTAGATGCGATCCCTCGCAATACAGGGGAATCACCACTGAAAGAATATATGGCTGTCGCTTGATTTCAGTCATTGACCTTGAGTCCGTGTCGATGGTGGATGCCCAATTGCCTCGGACAGGCATCCCCGATAGCTCTGGATTATTTTGCAGCTTATTTGCGGCGAAATGTTATCACAAGAAATCGGGCGTATTTGGGGTCGGCAATCAGCATAGCTATCATCATGAGCAATCCTAGGGCGGATAGCGCCAAGCCAAGACGCCAATGGCTGGGCTCGAAACGAAAGTTCACCTGATGAGTGCCGGAAGGAACATTTACCCCTATAAAGAAACGATTGGTCGGTATCAGCGCGGTTTCCCTGCCGTCCACATCAACGTGCCAGCCGGGGTATGCAAATTGCCGAAATACCAGCAGTCCGCCCGTATCGGTCGTCACGTTTGCATTCACCTGCCCCGGCTTTTCCTCGTAGCGGTTTACGCTGCCCTGCTGGCCGGCAGCGGCAGCACCCATGCGTTCGCTTACAAACACGGCATAACCGTTAGAAAATTCTTCCTGGCTGGTGGCATTGTAAGTTTCCCAATCGGCTAGCGATACCACTTGCGCCGGAAAACCCAACAACGGTGCACTTTGATTCAGTCGCCAGAGCTTGTCGGTCAATCGCGTTGCGTACCTCTGCCATTCCTGGCTGCTGCCAAAAGCCGGGTCATCAGTCACAATATATTGTGTACCCAGAAACCCCAAGCGGCGGGCCAGAAACATCCCGGGCGGTTGACTGTCAATCAGATCGTGCAGAACTGCCTGTTCGCGCAGTGCAATGAAAGGGATGCCATTAAGATAGGATATTCCCGCAATCGTGCCGGTATTGGGAGCAAGCGCAGCGCGGTACGCCGCATATAACTCACGCACAGAATCATTTTGGTCGGCAGCAATTGTGCGCGAATAGACTCGTCCAGGCGCTGCGGTCAAAAGGCGGGCTTCAGCGCTTTTTTCGAGGTCCGGATAATAATCCTTCACGGTTGGATCGATGCGGCTGTTGGTGATGATCAGGTCAAGGCAAAGCGCGGCCAAAATCAGCATGCCTGTGCCTTGCGCAAGTCGAGGGTTGCGGATCGATGATATAAGCCGCGCAACTCCGATCGAGACAAGCAACGCTACCCCGAGGTGGACAAGGTACAGATATTTTTCCGGCGACCGGAATATATTGATCGACTTCAGTAGCGTGACTGCCAGCGGGTTGGCTGACCCCATGGCCAGAAAAATGCCCAGCCCTATCACGATCAGCCAGGATATGCCGGTTCTGCCTGGCCTGCTTAGTCCAAGGATGCCGAGCAAAATGCCCGCCCAACCTACATAGAGCGACAGTATTAGCGGAACATGGCCATCCGGAAACGCGTCGAGGATATTCCAGTTTTCCGCTGACAGGGCCGGCGGGATGACCACACTTTTCCATTGGGCATCGATGGCCGAAAATTCGAGCAGCTCGTTGATTGGCATACCGCCCACGCGAACTGATTGCGTAAAGGCTTCCCACGTAGCCAGCAACTGCGGTGAATAGACCAGTGTTGCAACCAGGCCTGCGGCAATTGAATAAAGGATCCACTTCACATTCATGATTCCCGGGATGGCCAGCCTGCGCACGACGAGGATCAAGCCGATCATGATGAACATGTCCGGCCAACCGGCCAGCATTTGCATTGCAATGACGGCTGATGCAATAGCTGTATTGCGCAAATTTGGCGCCGCCCACAATAGTTCGAGTGCTAGCAGTGTCCAGGGTGTCCATGCTGCGCTGTGCACGATTGCCATCATGTTTCCGGCGCTGATCATCCATCCGCCAAGCCCGTATACAATAGCTCCGGCTGCTGCAGCCAGTCTGTCAAGTCGGTAGTGTCTGGCCAGGCAATACAGCCCGATTTGTGCCACTACAATATGGAAGACAAGGGAGACCGCGATGCCCCTTGGACCGTCAAATAAAAGGAACAATAACGATGGCGGATAAAGAACGCCGGACTGTGGATCTGCAAAAAACGGCGAGCCCATCAGAACCCGCGGATTCCAGAAAGGTAATTCGCCCTGTCTCATCACTTCCGCCAGAAAATGCTTCATTGGCCCGTAAAAAATCTGGAAATCGCGGAAGTACAGCGCATCACCCAAAAAAAGCGGGCCGCGATACATTATCAGCGCCAGCAGGAAGAACATGATCACCAACGATGTATCATGCACACTTGGCTTGCCAAAGAGCGAATTATTTA
>QJWF01000169.1 GCA_003235435.1 Nitrosomonadales bacterium | reverse complement strand
AGGGATAGATATAGGCTACCTTGCCGGTAAAGAACCGGCCCGGGATCCCGGCAACCTTCATCTTTGCAGTGTCGCCGGTGTGCACCCAGGGTATATCGTCTTCGTAAAGGTCGACGATCACCCAGACCCGTGTCAGGTCGGCGATCATATACAACTCTGTTTCCGGCGTCAGCCGTTGTCCTTCGCGCGCACCGATGCTCATCACGATACCGTCGAACGGAGAATGGATATGCATGCCCTTCATGACCTTTCGCTCGGCAGTGAGCTGCGCGATCTGGTGTTCCGGAACATCGAGCAGTTGCAAACGTTCCCTGGAAGAACGCAACAAGCCTTCGGCGCCCTCACGCACATCGGCAAATGGACTGTCCTTCAATTTTTCAGCATTGTCTAGCGCGAGAAGATATTCCTCCTGAGTGGCGACGAGCTGAGGTGAATAGATAGACAGCAGCATGCTGCCCTTCTTGATCCGCTCGCCGGTCTTGTCAATGAACAGTTTCTCCACCCATCCGTCATATTTGGGGTGCAGGCGTGCGACACGCTGTTCGTCATAGGCAACCCGACCGATCGTGCGGATATTGCGCGAGAGGGTTGCGCGTTTCACGGCAACTGTCCGCACGCCCATATCCTGCACAACGGTGGGGTCGATCCTGACCGTACCGGCGGGTGCCTTCGATCCGGTGTCCTCCTCCGGATAAACCGGAATATAGTCCATGCCCATCTCATCCTTTGCGGGAACCGGGGAGGTTATATTCGGATTCATCGGATTTCGATAAAAAAGCGGTTGCTGCTCTTGTTGCTGGCTGTCCTCGGCGTACACCGGTATGTAGTCCATGCCCATCTCATCTTTTGCGGGAACCGGGGAGGTTATATTCGGATTCATCGGATTCCGATAAAAGAGCGCTTTCTTCTCTTCGGGTTGGGTGTCCTCGGCATACACCGGTATGTAGTCCATTCCCATTTCATCCTTGGCCGGTATCGGAGAAGTGATGGCCGGGTTCATCGGGTTGCGGTAGAACAGCACCTTGGGTTCGCTTGCTGCGACTTTCGGTGTCGACGATCCGGCGGTCTTGTCCAACGAGAACAAATAGCCGATACCGCCGCCGATCAGCAAGGCAATCACTGCCGTGATGACGATAATTTTATTGCCGCTCCCTGTGTTCGCACTCGCCTGCGGCTTGGCGAAACTTGTTTCACTCGTTTTCATGGACCATCTCCTTGTGCGATCTGCCGGCAACATCCTGCGGGTTCAATTTTTCTATCGGCATGCCGACTGCCGCTTCCAGACGCGCCCATGCTTGCCACCCTGCACTCACCGCCTTCCAGTATTGGGTTTCGTAGTTGTATAGGGTGATCTGCGCGCGCACCAGGTTCAGAAAATCCACCTTGTTCACCTGATACGCCGCGAACATCGAGGATGCGGTCTGGCTCGCCTGCGGGATGATTCCGCTCTTGAACAATGACGCCTGCTCGCGCGCAGCCAGATAATCCGCGATCGCCTGCTCCGATTCCGCGGCAACCTGCACCGACGCGTCCTGCAAACCGTACAATTCCTTCTGGGTCTCGGCGCGGCGCTGATCGACCGCCTTGCCCTGGCGGCTGCCGGCGAAGATCGGAAGGTTCAGGTTGAACGTGATGCTTGCCAGATCGGCGCGAGCGCTTCCGTTCGGATTGGTACCGTCGCGAAAACCATAGGCCGCACCCAGGCGCAGATCGGGGTAATAATCCTTTTCGGCGAGTTGCGTGCGTGCCTGCGACGCCTCCAGCATCTTGCGCCTCGCGACGATGAGCGGCCTGCCCTGTTTGGCTTGCTCAATCAGGATCGCGTTGTCGGGAATTGGCGGCAGCTCTTCATGGGTCTGTTCCGGGAGCAGGATCTCGTTGCCCGGGGAACGGCCGAGCAGCGCATTCAGCGCAGCCATCTGACTGCGCCGCGAGGCGCGCAGCGTTATTTCCATATCCAGCAGTTTGGAAAGTTCCACCTGCGCCAGCAACACATCGGATTGCATCCCCTGCCCTGTCTTGTACTTTGACTCGGCAACCCTGACGAAACTTCTCAGCAGGGTCCGGTTGCGCTGCACCAGTGACAATGCCCGGTCGAGGTAGAACAGGTTCCACCAGGTCGAGCGCACGCTGCTGGTCAGTGCGAGGCGTCTTTCCGCCACGTCGTGTTCGGCAGTGCCGGCTTCCAGTTCTGCCACCTGCTCGCGCAGCCCCAGCTTGCCAGGAAAGGGAAGCGTCACGCCGATTCCCACCTGCTTCTGCGTCATCGCTTCCTGCGTCATCGAGTACGTGTCGGTCGGAACGCTGAGCATACCCAGCGTCAGGGTCGGATCAGGAAGCGTGCCGACCTGCGATGGCACATCGGCCAAAGCACGTGCACGTGCCCGCAGCGATGCCAGTCCGGGGTTTCCAGACAGGGCGAGTTTGATGGCATCTTCCAGGCTTAGCGTGGCAAGCGGCGGTTCGTCTTCATGCGGCACTTCCTGTGTGCTGCCATGTTCGCCGGCCATGGATTTGTCTCCCGCGAGGGCCGGCTGCAGCGATGACATCGCCGCCAGCAATGCACAGGCCGAAAATCTTTGAATACGATTCATGTTTCGTTCACCTCAGAATGGAGCGGCAGACGGTTTCATCCCATCGGCTGCCGCATCCGGGCTTTCATGTTTACTTGGTCGGCGTGATGCGGGTGACGAAATATTTCCCCGGCCCCTCGTTCACCACCTCGAAATCCACCTTTTGTCCGGCCTTGACATGATTCAGGATCGCCGCGTCCTTTACAGAAAAGTCCATGGTCATGCCTGACCAGCCGAGAGACTTGATCGGACCGTGGGTCAGATTTATGGTGTTGTGCTGAATGTCGATCTTGTTCACCACGCCATTGGCTTTGTGCGCCTTGGCGGACATCGTGCCCATGCCCTGCATCCCGGAATGATCCATCGACTTGCCGGTTTCGGCAGCCATTGCAAAACCGGAATTGACGAGTGCCGCGAACAACAAGCTTGTTGAAATAATGTGTTTCATGTCTGATCTCCTGTGAAGATTTTGTGATGCCAAAATACTACGATGCAACGACCGATTGCCGGATCTGCATAATCAGGTTCAATAACAAATAAAAGTTTTACAGACGCGGTGAATCTTCCTTGCAACGGAAGAA
>QJWF01000242.1 GCA_003235435.1 Nitrosomonadales bacterium | reverse complement strand
GGCGGCAAGATACCCGGTGGTTTCTTCAAGCGCGAAGGACGCCCGAGCGAAAAGGAAATTCTGACTTCGCGTCTTATCGACCGCCCGCTGCGCCCTCTGTTCCCGGAGAGTTTTTACAACGAAGTGCAAATCGTCGCGACTGTGATGTCCTCGGATAGCGAAATCGATTCGGATATTCCAGCGATGATAGGTGCTTCCGCTGCATTGGCGATCTCAGGCATTCCTTTCGACGGGCCGATTGCAGCGGCGCGAGTTGGATATGCTCACGGCCAATATCTTCTCAATCCGACTGCAACGGAACTTGCAACGTCGCAACTGGATCTTGTCGTAGCCGGAACCGAGCGCGCCGTGCTGATGGTGGAATCCGAAGCGCAACAATTGCCTGAAGATGTGATGCTGGGCGCGGTGATGTTTGGCCACGAGCAGTTTCAGGTGGTTATCCAGGCCATCAACGAAATGGCGGATGCCGTAGGCGCTCCAACCTGGGATTGGGTTGCTCCCGAAAAAGACGAAGCGCTGATCGCGCAAATCGCTCAGCTGGCAGAAGCGGATTTGCAGAAAGCCTATTCGATCCGTTCCAAGCAGGCCCGTACTGATGCAGTGAACACGATACGCGACAAGGTGATGGCGGCTGTGATCACGCCCGATTCACCCCCCGGCCAGAAAAATCATGTCAATGACCTGTTCAGCGCGCTGGAAGCCAGGATCGTGCGCGGACAGATTCTCAGCGGGGAACCGCGCATCGATGGTCGCGATACCCGCACTGTGCGCCCGATCACAATACGCAATGGCATTTTGCCGCGTGCGCATGGTTCCACCTTGTTTACCCGCGGCGAGACCCAGGCCATCGTGGTGTCGACGCTCGGCAGCATGCGTGATTCGCAGAAGATCGATGCACTGCAGGGCGAATACAGCGACCGCTTCATGCTGCATTACAACTTTCCGCCATATTCCACTGGCGAAACCGGCCGTGTCGGTTCGCCCAAGCGGCGCGAGATCGGGCACGGTCGCCTGGCCAAACGCGCACTGGTTGCGGTGTTGCCCAGCGAAGAGGATTTCGGCTATGCGATGCGCGTGGTATCGGAAATAACCGAATCCAACGGTTCCAGTTCGATGGCTTCGGTGTGCGGGGGTTGCCTGTCGCTGATGGATGCCGGCGTGCCGCTGAAAGCGCATGTGGCCGGCATTGCGATGGGGTTGATCAAGGAAGGCAACCGTTTTGCGGTGCTGACCGATATTCTTGGTGACGAGGATCATCTCGGCGACATGGACTTCAAGGTTGCCGGTACCGAAACCGGCGTGACTGCGCTACAGATGGACATCAAGATCAACGGCATCACCCGCGAGATCATGCAGGCTGCATTGACCCAGGCCCGCGAAGGGCGCATGCATATCCTCGGCTTGATGAAGCAGGCGATGCCGCAGGCGCGCACCGAAGTGTCCGATTTTGCGCCGCGCATGATCAAGATGAAGATCAATCCCGACAAGATACGTGACGTGATCGGCAAGGGCGGTGCGGTGATACGCGCCTTGACAGAAGAAACCGGCACCACGATCGATATCGATGACAGCGGCAATATCACCATCTCCTGCGTAAGCGGAGAAGCTGGCAATCTGGCCAAGAAGCGCATCGAAGACATCGTCGCCGATGTGGAAGTCGGCAAGATCTACGAAGGCCCAGTGGTCAAGTTGCTCGATTTTGGCGCATTGGTGAACGTACTGCCGGGCAAGGACGGCCTGTTGCACATATCCCAGATTGCCCATGAACGAGTCAGCAGCGTATCAGACCATCTCAAGGAAGGCCAGATCGTTCGCGTAAAGGTGCTTGAAGTGGACGACAAGGGCAGGATGAAACTGAGCATGAAGGTGCTGTTGCCGGCACCGGAAGCCGCAACCCATACACAATAGTTTGTGTTTGGCCGAAATAAAGCCCCGCCATTACTGGCGGGGCTTTTTGGTTTCCGGTTGCGGTTATTTGGCGACTTGCCGTTCGCGTATCTCATCCAGCGTCTTGCAGTCTATGCATAGCGTGGCGGTCGGTCTTGCCTCGAGACGGCTAAGGCCGATCTCGACGCCGCAATTCTCGCAGTAGCCATACTCCCCGCTATCGATCTTGGCCAGCATTTCATTGATTTTCTTGATCAATTTACGTTCCCGGTCGCGGTTGCGCAATTCCAGGCCCATGTCGGATTCCTGTGTAGCGCGGTCGTTAGGGTCTGCAAACACTGTCGCTTCGTCCTGCATAGTGTGTACGGTGCGGTCAATGTCCTTGCCCAAGCCAGCCTTGATGTCATTCATGATCTGGCGGAAGTGCTCAAGCTGTTTGGGGTTCATATAGGCTTCGCCCTTCTTGGGCTTGTAGGGGGCGACGGGTTTGTCTGGCTGTACCGGCATTGCACTTCTCCAACGGGATAAAAAGAAAGTCTGCTTTAATATCAGAAAGCGGGTTCCTAGGCAACTAATTTAACTTGTGCCCAGCAGCAGGAAAATGCTCGGGCGTTTGTTCAGGTTCTGAATCGTGTGGGTTTTCCACTGTGCAATGGAGCGGGTCAATATCTGTTCTCCGGGCAGCGAAATGTCCGTTGCGACACACAGCAGTGTTTGCGGGCGGCAACGGGAGAGCAATGCGTTAAACAACTTTTCATTGCGGTATGGCGTTTCGATGAACAATTGGGTTTGGTTGCGCTTCGCGGATTCCGCTTCCAGAGCAATTATTGCATTGCTTCTTTCGGGCTCTGCTATGGGAAGGTAGCCGTGAAATGAGAAGCGTTGCCCACTCAGGCCTGAAGCCATTAACGCCAGCAAAATAGAGGAAGGGCCGACCAGAGGCACAACCCGGATGCCTTTGTGATGGGCCAACAACACCAGGTCGGCACCTGGGTCGGCGATTCCCGGGCAACCGGCCTCGGAAATGATGCCTAGATCCTCACCTGCCACCAGCGGTGCAAGCATACTTGTCAATACTTTTGGGTCGGTATGTTCGTTGAGAGTGGAAAAATGCAATGACTGGATAGGATGTCCTGGCCTGAGCGAGGAAAGGAATTGCCGCGCGGCCTTTGGTTGCTCCACTACGAAATATTTCAGTTTGCGGGCCACTGCCATTACGTGCTGCGGCAATACAAGTTCCGCAGGGGTCTCGCCCAGAGTACAGGGGATAAG
>QJWF01000175.1 GCA_003235435.1 Nitrosomonadales bacterium | reverse complement strand
GCCGCAATGTATACTTGTCGTCTTCACGAAAAGTTGAGAAGAAAGATTCATGACATGGACAAACCCGCGCAGCATCATCGCCTTATCATCCTCGGTTCAGGGCCGGCCGGATATACCGCCGCGGTATACGCTGCGCGGGCCAACCTCAACCCGGTGCTGATCACCGGCTTGGCACAGGGTGGGCAGCTGATGACCACCACAGATGTGGACAACTGGCCTGCAGATGCAATGGGTGTGCAGGGCCCGGATTTGATGGCGCGATTCCAGAAGCATGCCGAACGTTTCAACACGCAGATCGTTTTCGATCATATCCACACCGCAAAATTGCAGCAAAAGCCGTTCCTGCTGGTTGGCGACTCGGGCAGCTACACATGCGACGCGCTGGTCATATGTACCGGCGCCTCTGCGCAATATCTCGGTTTGCCTTCCGAGGAAGCCTATATGGGACGCGGCGTTTCCGGTTGCGCGACCTGTGACGGGTTCTTCTATAAAGGACAGAACGTTGCCGTGATCGGTGGAGGGAATACTGCCGTGGAGGAAGCGCTGTATCTTTCCAATATCGCAAAGCATGTCACGCTGGTGCACAGAAGGGATACGTTCCGCGCTGAGCGCATTATGGTCGACCACCTGATGGAGAAAGTGAATGCCGGGAAGATCACGCTGCAACTGAACAGCACACTGGATGAAGTCCTCGGCGACGAGAGCGGTGTAACCGGCATGCGTGTCAAGCTGGTACCCGGCGGCGAGACACTGGAAATCGCGGTTCAAGGCGTGTTCATCGCGATCGGTCACAAGCCCAATACCGATATCTTTGCAGGTCAACTCGACATGACCAACGGCTATATCAAGACCCACGGCGGTTCCGAGGGCAATGCCACGGCAACCAGCATTTCCGGCGTGTTCGCGGCTGGCGATGTGCAGGACCACGTCTACCGGCAGGCTGTCACCAGCGCCGCGACAGGTTGCATGGCAGCGCTGGATGCGGACAAGTATCTCGCCTCACTGGGCAAGACTTGACCGGCTATTGAAGAAGACAGTCAAAAATAAATCCGGCAAAATCTCGCCCGAAGATGCAGCGCTGTTCCGCGCGACCGTCGGCATGGTGACCCCGCTGGCGGAACAGAACCGTATCAAACCGCAAAGCCGGCTACGCAAACCCGAGCCGGAGGCAGCGGTTGCAAAACCGCAGATACCCGACATGCTTTCCGACCACGGGGCGCAGGACGCCCCGGCAGAATATCTGCACAACGGATTGTCGCGCATGGCGTTGCGCAAGCTCAGGCGCGGTGTATGGCCTGTCCAGGACAGTCTCGATCTGCATGGCAACAACCGGGATGCGGCACGAAAACTGTTGCAGGAGTTCCTGCAAGAAGCAACTCGGCGCCAACTGCGCTGCGTGCTGGTGATACACGGGAAAGGGTTGAACAGCCGCGACGGCGAAGCGGTATTGCGCAAACTGGCGCGCCACTGGCTGACCCAGCATCCGAGGGTGTTGGGGTATTGCGATGCAAACCCGGGGCAAGGCGGCAGCGGCGCGGCGCTGGTGCTGCTAAAGGCGGCTTCCTAAATAAAGAACAACCCTTGATAACTTCTTGGGTACCTCTAGAAATTCACTATTGCGGGATGAAGCGCAAGGAGCCGCGCAGTGAGCGACGAGACATACCATGCGGATAGGCAAGGAGTGAACGAGCACGCAACACAGCGATTCGCCCGGAAGATGAATTTATAGGGGTTCCCTTAGCTTTTCTTGCCCATCACATAGATCAGATATTCGAAGAACACTTCGCACCAGTCCTGATCGTTCTCCTTGAGCGAATGGAGCAGATTCTTGACATCGGTGACCGGCCAGTTCGGGTTGTACGAAACCAGCATCTTTTCCGGATAGAGCTTGAGAGATGTACTTAGGCGCCCGGCCATATTGTTGATTCCGCCAAGCATCAGCGCAATATCCTTGTCGGATTCCATCTCTGCAGTCAGGTCCCCGTAGATTTTCGGGTTCTGCTTGGTGAATTCGATGAATTTGGTGAGTATATAAAAGAACTCGCCCTTGTTATCCTTGCTCACCGCATCGCCCATCATGAACGGCATCACCGACAGTTCCAGCCAGTAATATCCAAGTTTCGGGTTTCGATGCTTGGACACACCGATATATCCATTTCGCGCCTTGGCGCGCTGAATGTAGTCTTCAAGCAGCAATTTGTCGGACCCGCGCGTAGGAACAACATGTCCTTCAAGGACACTCGGCTTGACCAGAAAGAAATTGGGTGATTCGTCGTAGATTTTCCCTGAATGGTTGTTGGATTGGTAGTAGACAGTGAACAAATTCAGTGCCAAAGCGCCATTTTTTTCAACATCACAATACTCGGGGTTTATGGCAATGTCCTTCTCGCCTTCTGTCATGCCCTGCTCTCCTTGGATTCTTTTTGGATAAGACTGCCATTGGGACTCTGCAATGGAACCGCATTCATATTTTCCTGTGCTAGACTTGCGCAGACCTCAGTAGAACTTTATTTATTCAATTTTACTACTGAATTCGACAAATGGACTATCCTTATCAACGCAATTGAATGTACCGGGGTGCATAACCATGAAAATCTTATTGCTGGTCCTCCTGTCGTTTTCCTGCTTCAACGCCTTGGCCGAAGTCAATAAATGGGTGGATGAAAATGGCCGTGTACATTATTCGGATCAGCCCCCTCCCTCGAACGCCAAGAAAGTGCTGAGTTCGGCATCCAAAGCCAAAGTTTCAGCAGAAACGGGCGACGCGACAGAATCCGGCAGCGCTGCGGATTCGGGCAATTCCGACGAGCCTAAAACCATTGCCGAGCGCGAAGCGGATTTGAAGAAGAAGAAAAGGGCAGACAAGGAAGCGGCAGAAAAGGCCGCCAAGGAACAGGCGGCCAAGGATGCCATCCAGGAAAATTGCATCCGGGCTCAGCAAAGCCTGAGAGAATTGCAGTCCGGCATGCGCATCATGGAACTCGATGCCAAGGGCGAACGCTCCTATCTTGGCGACGAAGAGCGCCAGAAGCGCATCACCAAAACACAGCAGGACATCAGCATTCTGTGCAAATAATCCACTCCGCTTCGGATCGAAACGGAGAGCTATCGAGAAGCGCCATATACTGCCTTGGTCCTGGTGTAGAACGCCTTGTCCCATCGGCCATGTTCGGGCAAACCTATCC